>JAUNJB010000027.1:24008-25973 GCA_030535375.1 Clostridia bacterium
TCGGGAGGAAAGCGGCCGTTTTTGTATTTGTGGTGTTGACATAAGTCCGAAATCGGACTATACTATTGAGTATGATTTCGGACTTGCGGAGGTGCTGTATGAAGAACTTTGAAGAGAACGCCTCATTGCGGGCGTATATCAGGCTGCAGGAGCAGATCGCAGAGGCTTATCATGAAATCGCGGTGCGCCAAGGCCTCTCCGACAGCGCGCAGATGATCCTGTTTGCGCTCTGGGAGCTGGGCGAGGGCTGTACGCAGAAGGATATCTGCGGCTATACGTATCTGAACAAGCAGACGGTGAACTCCTCGGTGCACAGGATGGAGGAAAACGGCTACATCTGTTTTCAGCCGGGCGTGGGGCGCGAGGTGCGCATTCTACTGACAGACGGCGGCCGCGCGCTGCTGGAGGAAAAGGTTCTGCCGATCGTCAGGGCGGAGAGCGCCGTCTTTGACTCGATGACCGACGGGGAGAGGCAGGAGCTGCTGCGGCTGACGAGGCTATACCTTGACAGATTCAGGGCCGGGACGGCTCAGATCAGATGACGCGCGAAGGCGCGCGCCGGAAGGACGCAAAATCATCGGGGGACAAATATGGCAATCCAGTTATCCGAACACTTTGACTATCGCAAGCTTTGCCGTTTTACGATGCCAACGATCGTGATGATGATCTTCACGTCGGTCTACAGCGTGGTGGACGGCATTTTCGTTTCCAATTTTGTGGGCAAGACGCCGTTTGCGGCGGTCAACCTGATTATGCCCTTTCTCATGATCATCGGCACGTTCGGCTTTATGGTCGGCACGGGCGGCAGCGCCGTCGTCTCCAAGACGATGGGGGAGGGCAATCCCGAAAGGGCGAACCGTTATTTTTCGCTGATGATCGCCTTTGCGATCGTGGGCGGCCTGATTCTGACGGCGCTGGGGGAGATATTCCTGGTGAATGTCGTCCGGCTGATGGGTGCGAAGGAGGGCGATATGCTCCGGGACTGCGTGCTGTACGGACGGATTATGCTGCTTGGCACCATGCCGTACATCCTGCAGAACGTGTTCCAGAGCTTTCTGGTGACGGCGGAGCGCCCGAAGCTCGGGCTCCTGCTGACCGTCGGTGCGGGTCTGACAAACATGGCGCTCGATTTCGTGTTCATCGCGGTGTTTCACTGGGGATTGGCCGGCGCGGCGCTGGCGACGATTGTGAGTCAAATCATCGGCGGCGGCGTGCCGTTTGTGTATTTTCTGCGCGGAAACCGAAGCCCGCTGCGCCTGACAAGGACGCGCTTTGAGGGCCGCGTGCTGCTCAAGGCGTGCACAAACGGCTCCTCGGAGATGCTGAGCAATGTCTCGATGTCGTTGGTAAGTATGCTCTATAACCTTCAGCTGATGCGCATAGCCGGGGAGGACGGCGTGGCGGCGTACGGCGTGATCATGTACGTCAATTTTGTGTTTACCGCGGTATTTTTCGGCTATTCGATCGGCAGCGCGCCGGTGATTGGCTTTCACTATGGCGCGCAGAATTGCGGTGAGCTGAAGAGCCTGTTTACAAAGAGCCTGACGATCATAGGGATCAGCGGCATGGCGCTCACGGCGCTGGCCGTGCTGCTGGCGGCGCCGCTCGCGGGCGTCTTTGTCGGCTATGACGAAGCGCTGCTGGCGATGACGAGCCACGGCTTCAGGCTGTATGCCGTCGCGTTCCCGGTGATGGGGTTTAACATCTTTGGGTCGAGCTTCTTTACCGCGCTGAACGACGGAGCGGCGTCCGCGGTGATCTCCTTTCTGCGCACGTTCGTATTTCAGATTGCGGCTATGCTGGTTCTGCCCAATCTTCTGGGGCTGAATGGCATCTGGCTGGCCATCGGCGCGGCGGAGGCGGCGGCCATGGCGGTGACGGCCGGTCTGCTTGCCAAAAAGCGGAAGCTGTACGGCTACGCCTGATCCGCTTGCAGCGAATTTCAGGAGGGGTGAGCGGGCACTG
>JAUNJB010000185.1 GCA_030535375.1 Clostridia bacterium
CATGAGCATCGGAACATTGCTTAAAAAAGAAGAATTTGCGGGTGGGCGCCAAGGGAGCGCCGCCCGCTTTTGCGGTTCATATCAGAATGCTTAAAAAACGCCTTGACTTTAACACGCTAAAGTGATAATATAATAGCGCGCTAAAATAATGAGGTGAGAGTTATGGGATTGCGTAAGGACGCGCAGACAGATGAGCTGTTTTGCAGCATTCTGGCGCTTAAAAGCGTGGAGGAGTGCTATCAGTATTTTGAGGACCTGTGTACCTGCAAGGAGATTCGCGACTTCGGCCAGCGGCTGGAGGTCGCGCGCCTGCTCGATGCAGGCGGGTCCTACCAGAGCGTGGCGCAGGCCACGGGGGTCAGCTCGGCGACCGTAGGGCGCGTCAAACGCTGCCTTGACTATGGCACGGGCGGCTATCGCATGATCCTGAGAAGGCGCGAGGAGGAAAGGGACAATGCAGAGCCTCAAAGCAGATGAACGGATCGCCATTGACCTGCGCGGGCTGTATCAGCGCTATGGCTATCAGCCCTATAAGGTCGGCAAGTTTGAAGCCTACGATCTGTACATGCGCAACAAGAATTTTTTGACCAGCGAACAGATTTTGACATTCAGCGACACAGACGGCAGGCTGATGGCCCTCAAGCCGGATGTCACGCTCTCCATCGTCAAGAACACCAAGGACGAGGATACGCCGCTCAAGGTATGTTACGCGGAGAATGTTTACCGTGTGCCGCGCGGCGCGTATGGCTTCAAGGAGATTATGCAGGTGGGCGTGGAGTGCCTGGGCGTGGTGGATGCATACGCGATGGGCGAGGTGCTGATGCTCGCGGCCAGGAGCCTTGCGGCGATCAGCAAACGCTATGTGCTGGATGTATCGGACATGGGGATCGTTTCGGGCATTCTCGCGCAGGAGGCGCTTGACCATGCGGCGCACAGGGAGCTGCTCGCGCTGATCAGCGAAAAGAATCTCCACGGACTGCGGGAGCGCTGCCGGGCGCTTGGAATCGGCGCGCGGACGGCGCGGCAGCTCGAGGCGCTTGTCACCGTCTGCGGCCCGCTGGGAGAGACGCTGAGCGAGTTTGAAGCGCTTGGCATGCCGGCGTGCTGCGAGGAGGCGCTGGCCAATCTGCGCGCGGTCAGCGGGATGATCTGCGCGTATGGCATTGACCAGGTGAACCTCGATTTTTCTGTGGTCAACGACATGAGTTATTATAACGGGCTGATCTTCAGCGGATTTATCGACGGCATTCCCGCGAGCGTGCTCTCCGGCGGGCGGTATGATCCGCTGATGCGGCGCATGGGGAGGAAGAGCCAGGCCATCGGTTTCGCGGTGTATCTGGATCAGCTGGAGCGCTTCATGCAGACGCGTTCGGAGAACGACGTGGACACGCTGATTCTCTATGACGCCGCGGCCGATCCGCAGGAGCTTGCGCGGCTGGCGCAGGAGGAGGTGCGCTGCGGCCGAAGCGTCCGCGTGCAGACGGCGGGCGGCACGGCGCTTCGCGCGGAGCGGACGGTCGACCTTTGCGGTGGGAGGACGAAGGCATGAAGACGATGATCAACGTCGCGCTGCCCAAGGGCAGGCTGGGCGAGAAGGCCTACGCGATGCTGGCGCAGGCGGGATATCCCTGCCCCGCCGTGCTGGAGGACAATCGCAAGCTCACCTTTGAAAACGAGGAGGCAGGCGTGCGTTATTTCTGGGTGAAGCCGGCGGACGTGGCGGTCTATGTCGAGCACGGCGCCACGGATATCGGCATCGCGGGCAAGGATATTCTGCTGGAGCACAGGCCGGACGTATATGAACTGCTCGACCTTCACATGGGCCAATGCCGCATGTGCGTCGCCGGGCCAAAGAATTTCGTGGACGATCATGCGCGCACGCTGCGCGTGGCGACAAAGTTTCCCCGTATCGCCCGGACGTACTACAACGCCCAAAGCCGCGAGATCGATCTGATCCATCTGAACGGATCGATCGAGCTGGCGCCGATTCTCGGCCTGTCAGACGTCATCGTGGACATCGTGGAGACGGGCAAGACGCTCAGGGAAAACGGGCTTGCGGTGCTCGATGAGATTGTGCCCATCAGCGCGCGGCTGGTGGCGGGCAAGGCGAGCTTCAAATTCAAGGGCGAGGCCATCCGCGCGCTGGTCAGCAATATGAAAGAGGTCGTGCAAAGCAAATGAAGATCCTGAAATACAGCGAGACGGAAAAATCGCAGATGCTCATGCGCTCCATCGAGTCAAGCGGCGTCGGGCCCGCGGTAAGCGCGATCATCGACGACGTGGCGAGCAATGGGGACGCGGCGCTGCTTCGCTATGCGGAGCAATTTGACAAGGCAAAGCTCACTGCGTTGGAGGTCACGGCGCAGGAGATGGATGAGGCGCTCGGGGCGATTTCTCCGGCGCTGCGTGAGGCGATGGAGACGGCGGCGGAGAACATCCGCGCGTTCCACAGCGCGCAGAAGCGGGAGGGCTTCTGCCTGCGCCGGGCGGACGGCACGTACATGGGACAGAAGGTGACGCCGATTGAAAAGGTTGGCCTGTACATCCCCGGCGGCACGGCGAGCTATCCCTCCACCGTGTTCATGAACGCGATTCCCGCGAAGATCGCCGGGTGCGAGGAGATCGTGATGGTTTCCCCGCCGTCGGCGTCCGGGGCGATTGCCGCGCCGATTCTGGCGGCGGCGAGGCTGGCGGGCGTGACGCGCGTGTTCAAGGCGGGCGGCGCGCAGGCGATTGCCGCGCTGGCGTACGGCACGCAGACCGTGCCGAAGGTGGACAAGATCGTGGGCCCGGGCAACGCCTATGTCGCGGAGGCGAAGCGGCAGGTGTTCGGGCGGGTCAATATCGATATGATCGCCGGGCCGAGCGAGATCCTCGTCGTCGCGGACGGCACGTGCAATCCGCGCTATGTCGCGGCCGACCTGCTCAGCCAGGCGGAGCACGACAGGCTGGCCTCCGCCGTGCTGGTGACGGACAGCATGGCGCTGGCCAAGGCCGTGAGCGACGAGGTGGAGCGCCAGCTGCGGCTGCTTCCGCGCGAGGAGATCGCCCGCGCATCCGTGGAGCAGAACGGCAAGATCATCGTCACGGACGATCTGATGCTCGCCATCGAGGCGGCCAACGAGCTGGCGCCCGAGCACCTGGAGCTGAGCATGGATGAGCCGGAGAAGTATCTGCCGTATGTGCGCAACGCGGGTTCCGTGTTCATGGGCAAGTATTGTCCGGAATCGCTGGGGGATTACATCGCCGGACCGAACCATACGCTGCCGACCTCCGGCACGGCGCGCTTTTCCAGCCCGCTGAGCGTGGATGACTTCGTCAAAAAGACGCAGTACACCTACTATACGCCGCAGGCGCTGGCGCAGGTGGCGGACAAGATCGCCGTGTTCGCGCGGGCGGAGGGGCTTGAGGCGCACGCGCGCGCCGCGCTGATCCGCATGGACGAGGGGGAGTGACATGGGCTTTCTGCTTGACAGGCACCGGGATCTGCCCGCCTACGTGCCGGGGGATCATGAGGAGGGTGACGGCTTTGTCCGGCTGAATACCAACGAGTCGCCATATCCGCCGTCACCCGGGGTGGCGAAGGCGGTGGCCGGACAGATTGGCCGGCTCCAGTTCTACAACGATCCCGACTGCACGGCGCTGCGCGCGGCCTATGCCCGCGTGCTCGGCGTGGAGCCCGCCTGCGTGATGGCGGGAAACGGCTCGGATCAGGTGCTGTTTCTCTCCTTTTTTGCCTTTTCGGATCGGGAGCACCCGATTGTGCTGCCGGATATCACCTACGGATACTACGATCTGTTTGCCGCGGCGCTGGGCATTCCGCTGCATCGCCGGCCGCTTAGAGAGGATTTTACAGTCGATTACCGCGATTACTGCGGGATTGGACAAAACATTGTGCTCGCCAATCCGAACGCGCCGACGGGCTATGCGCTGCCGGTCAGCGAGATCGAGGAGATCGTGCGCAGCAATCCCCGAAACGTCGTGATCATCGACGAGGCATATGCGGACTTCGGTGCGGAGAGCTGCCTGCCGCTGATCCGGCGGTACGGGAATCTGCTGGTCGTGCGGACATTTTCAAAATCCCGCTCGCTGGCGGGCGCGCGCCTCGGCTTCGGCGTGGGCTGTCCGTCGCTGATCGCACAGCTGGAGACGGTGCGCAGCGCGGTCGATCTCTACGGCGTGAGCAGGATGGCGCAGGCGGCCGGCGTGGCGGCGTGCGAGGAAAACGAATACTATATGGAGAACTGCCGCCGCATCGCAAAGACGCGCGGGCTGACGGCGGGAAAGCTGCGGCAGATGGGCTTTGACGTGCTTGATTCCAGGACGAATTTCGTATTTGCCGCCAGCCCGTGGATCTCCGGCGCGCAGCTGCAAAGCGAGCTGCGCGCGCGCGGCATCCTCGTGCGGCGGTGGGATGCTCCGCGGATCGAAAACTTCTGCCGGATCACCATCGGCACACAGGCGCAGATGGAGACAATGCTGCGCGCGATTGAGGAAATCAGAAGGGAGCGTGACGCCGGTGCGAAGCGCTGAAGTCAAGCGGAAAACGGCGGAGACGGACATCGAGCTGCGCCTTGTGCTCGACGGCACGGGCCGCGGACAAATCGATACGGGCGTGGGCTTTCTCAATCACATGCTCACGCTCTTTGCCCGGCACGGCCGGTTTGATCTCGATGTGATCTGCCGGGGCGACACGGATGTGGACGATCACCACAGCGTCGAGGATATCGGCATCGCGCTGGGCGAGGCGTTCGCCGCGGCGCTGGGCGAGAAGCGGGGCATCAGGCGGTACGGCAGCATCATGCTGCCCATGGATGAGACGCTCGTGCTCTGCGCGGCGGATCTTTCCGGGCGCAGCTGCCTGCGCATGCGCGCGGAATTCCCGACGGAGAAGATCGGCACGTTTGATACCGAGCTGGTGGAGGAGTTCTTTCAGGGCTTTGTGCGGCGCGCGGGCGCGACGCTGCACATCCGGCAGCTCGACGGAACGAACAGCCATCACATCGCCGAG
>JAUNJB010000028.1 GCA_030535375.1 Clostridia bacterium
ATCGCCAAGCGCACGCCGTACTTTGCGGGCGCCGACCTGGAAAACATCATGAACGAGGCCGCGATTCTCTGCGCGCGCGAGGGCAAGGAGAAGATCAATGCCCGCCACCTGAATGACGCCATTGAGCGCGTGCAGATGGGCCCGGAGAAGAAGAGCCACATCGTCACGCCGGAGGACAAGCGCCTGGTTGCCTGCCATGAGGCGGGCCATGCCATCGTCGGCGAGCTGCTCGAGGGCTGCGACGACGTGCATCTGGTGACGATCATGCCCCGCGGCGGAAGCGGCGGACACACGCTGCTGCTTCCGGAAAAGGAGAGCGACTTCACCACAAGGACGCAGCTGCTCGACTTTGTCGCGATGGCGCTGGGCGGCTATGCCGCCGAGAGCCTGGTGATGGGCGAGGTATCCACCGGAGCGGGCAGCGATTTGCAGCGGGCTACCGATATCTGCCGCCGCATGGTGACGCAGTACGGCATGAGCGACGATATGGGACCGATCTATCTGGGCGGGGATCACGACGAGGTATTCCTCGCGCGCGATTACGGCCAGCAGAGCCGCACGTACAGCGAAGCGGTGGCCGCGCGCATCGACGCGGAGGTGCAGGAGAAGATGAACGCGGCGCTCTCGCGCGCCAGGGAGCTTCTCACCGAGAACCGCGATAAGCTCGACGGTTTGAGCGAGCTGCTCATGGAGCGGGAGACGATCGACCGCAGGGAGTTTGAGGCGTTCATGAGGGGCGAAGCGATCCAGAGCCGCGAGGCGGAGGATGCGCAGACGCCGGTGAATGCGGAACCCGTGCCGGCTGTTTGAGGCTGCGCGCGGGCGGATGAACCACGGAGGACAGAACTTATGCAGGAACGTGAATTCGCGGGAAACCGGCGCGGTCGGATCATTCGGATCGCATTCGGCGTATGTGTTTTCGCGTTCCTGCTGCTGTTTTTTGGCCGGATTCATCCGCTGATGATGCTTGGGGCCACGGGGCGCAGCCGTGACAGGCATTGCTGCGCGCCTGACCCGATTGTGACGGACTGAGGTTATACGATATGAAGGCTGATCTGCATCTGCATTCCACCGCGTCTGACGGCGAGCTCACGCCGAAAGCCCTCCTGCATTGTGCCGCGCAGGAGGGTTTTACCCTATTGGCCCTGACAGACCACGACAGCGTGGAAGGCATCGCCGAGGCGCAGGAGGCCGCCGGGGATTGCGGCGTCCGCTTGATCCCGGGCGTGGAGCTCAGCTGCGGCGCGCAGAAGGAGATTCACGTGCTGGGGTATGGATTTGACACACAGAATGAGGGGATTCTGGCGTTTTGTCAGGCTCGGCGCGCGCAGCGCGAGGAGCGTGCGGCACAGATGGTGAGGAGGCTTTGCGAAAACGGCGCGCCGGTTTCGCTCGACCGTGTGCGGGAGCTGGCGCGCGGCGTTGTGGCCCGGCCGCATGTGGCGCGCGCGCTCGTGGAGGCCGGATATGCCAGCTCCGTGCCGGATGCGTTTGACCGCTATCTTGTGCCGGGGCGCTGCGCCTATGTGCCCAAGGAGGATGTCAGGGTCGCCGATGCGGTTCGGCTGATTGGGCAGGCGGGCGGCGTGGCCGTGCTGGCGCATCCGATGGAGCTGAAGCTCGGAGAGGCGGCGCTTGCGTCGCTGATCGGGGAGTGGAAGGCGCAGGGCTTGGCGGGCATCGAGGTCTTCCATCCCAGCGCGCAGAACAACCATGCGGCATATCTGCTGCGTCTGGCGAGACGGGAGGGGATGCTCGTCACCGGCGGCAGCGATTTCCACGGAAAGGGTGTGCGGGACAGCCGCATCGGCCAGGGGCTGGAGCGATGGACCGACGTGGAAAGCGATGTGCGGGCGCTGCTCGCGCGGATCGGCCGCGTGTGACGGACGAACCTACGGCGCATATGGAATGGACTGAAAGCATGTGAGGTGCAGCGATGCCGACGATGACGCGGGCGGGCTACACGCCGCCCAAGGCCGAACCGGCCAAACCGCCCAAACCCCCAAAACCGAAAAAGCCGCGCAAGGGCAAGCGCAAGAAAAAGAAGATGGGCGCGGCGGCGATTGTGTCGTTGGTGATCTTTCTGGCGGCGGCGCTTGTGGGCGCGGCGACGATTTACGTTTACACGCAGACGCAGCCTTATCTGGCTGCGTTTTGCCCGGGTACGTCGCTCGCAGGCTATCCGCTCAGCGGCGCCACGTGGGAAAACGCCTGCGGGCTGCTCAGCCAGCTGACGGACGAGGCCATCGCCGCTTGGCGGTTTGAGATGACCTATCTGGATGAGGCGTATGTGCTGACGGCGGAGGATGTTTCGCTTAAAACTGACGCGGACGCGACGCTCGATCCGGTCTGGCAGGCGGGCAGGAGCGGCGGCATGCTGGAGCGGTATGTGCAGATGCTCATGCTGCGCCGCGAACCGCAGAACGCGGAACCCGTGATTGTCTATGATATGGAACCGGTAGACGCGATGCTTGAGCGCATCCGGGCGGATATTGAATGCGAGCCCGTGGATGCGACGGTCAGCTTTACGCCGGGAAACAGCGTGCCGTTCCGCTTTACGGAGGAATCTGTCGGATTGAAGCTCGACACGGCGCCGCTCCGCGCGCAGATTGAACGGGCGATTCTCTCGCTCACACCGGGGACGGCGCAGGTGAGCCCGGAGGTGGTGGAGCCGTCGGCGTATGCGGCGGAGCTTCAGCAGGCGATCTTCCTTCGTGCCCGCCTGACCGTGCAGCTGGAGGGCAGCGAGGCGGAGATCGCTAACGCCTCGCTGGCGGCGGACATGTTCAGCGGGCTGTGCGTAAACGTGGGGGAGAGCTGTTCGTTCAATACGGTCGTCGGCAGGCGGACGGCGGAGGGCGGATATGTGGCCGCGCCGGAGCCCGCGTATGGGCTGAACGTATCCGGCGTGGGCGGCGGTGTCTGCCAGACCTCTACGGCGCTCTACCGTGCCGCGCTGATGGCCGGGCTGGAGATCGCTGATCGCAGCGCTGCCGTGCGCCCGGTGACCTACTGTGACATGGGGCAGGAGGCTGCGGTTTCCGATCAGGGGCTCGATCTGGTGATCCGTAACCAGACGGATTCGCCGCTTTTCATCGCCACGCGCGTCTATCGGGACGGGGAGGCGACGTATCTGGAGGTGCAGTTCATCGGTGAGCGGCTGGAGGAGCGCTACGCGCTCGAATCCCAGGCAAAGGAGACGGAGACGATCGAAGAGCCCGTCTACGTCCGGGACCGCGAGGGGACATACGCCACATATACCGATGAGCGCGTGCCCGTGATCGACGCGCAGCCGGGCTATGAGGCGACCGTCGAGCGGGTGACGCTTGGGGAAAGCGGCGAAGAGCTCGCGCGGGAGACGATTTCCCACGACATCTATGAACCGGTTGCGCCGGCGATTTACGTCGGCGTCACGGAAAGGTAACATAGAAAACTGAAATACTCAGGAGGAATTCATCATGGAAAAGATCTGCTTTAAGACGAAAAAAGGGCCCGCGGCCGTCGGCCCGTATTCCACGGCGACGATCTGCGGCGGCACGATTTACCTCAGCGGCATGATCGGCGTCGATCCCGCGGTGCAAAAGCCCGTGGAGGGCGGCACGCTGGCACAGGCCAGGCAGGTGTTTGAGAACATCGTGACGGTGCTCGGCGAGCTCGGCGCGACGACGGCGGATGTGCTCAAGACGACCGTGTATCTCACCGATATCGGTGATTTTGCCGAGGTGAACAAGCTCTATGCCGAATACTTCGGCCCGGATTATCCTGCGCGCACATGCGTGGAGGTTTCCCGCCTGCCGATGGGCCTTTCCATCGAGGTGGAGTGCATCGCGCAGGCAAAGGCATAAGCCGTCCGCGGCAGAGCCGTCCTCATGAACCCAACGAAGACAAACAAGAAAGAAGGTAACAGCGTGCAGGAGAAGCGTTTTTCGGCTCAGGACATCCGCTATTTGCAGCTGCTGCGCAAGCAGTACAGGACGATTCAGGAGGCATCCGCCGAGGTGGCGCACCTGCGGGCGGTTTTGCGTTTGCCCAAAGGGACGGAGCACTTCCTCTCGGATTTACACGGCGAGCACGCCGCGTTTTTGCACATCCTGCATAACGCCAGCGGCGTGATCAAGCGCAAGATCAACGACCTGTACGGCGACATCCTCTCCACACATGAGCGGGACATGCTCTCCACGCTCATCTATTACCCGGATGAAAAGCTGGCGCTGCTCAAGAAGCAGGGCGTCGTCTCGCTGGAGTGGTACCGGCTGACGATTTACCGGCTGGTGGAGGTATGCCGCGTGTGCTCGGTCAAATACACCCGCACGCGCGTGCGCGAGGCCATGCCCAAGGGGATGGGATCGCTGATCGCGGAGCTGCTTGCCAGCGACGGCACGCCGGACAAGGAGGGCTACTACCGCGAGGTGATGCAGTCCATTCTGGAGACAGGGCAGGCGGATGCGATGATCATCGCGCTCAGCCAGGTCATTCAGACGCTGGCGATTGACCGGCTGCACATCATCGGCGATATCTTTGACCGCGGCCCGCGGGCCGATCTGATCCTTGACGCGCTGGAAAACTATCATCAGGTGGACGTGCAGTGGGGCAATCACGACATCGTCTGGATGGGCGCAGCGGCGCTGTCGGAGGCGTGCATCGCGCAGGTGATCGTCACCTCCGTCAAATACGGCAACCTTGAGACGCTGGAGGTCGGCTACGGCATCTCGCTGCGCCCGCTGGCGACGCTGGCCATGAGCTGCTATGCCGACGATCCGTGCGACGCCTTTCTCCCGCGCGACAACGGCGAGGATCTGCACGAGGATGAGATGGAGCTCGCCCGCATGCACAAGGCCGCGGCGATCCTCCAGTTCAAGCTGGAGGGGCAGCTGCTCGCGCGCCATCCGGAGTACGGCATGGACGAGCGGCGCATTCTGCACCGCATCGATATGAAGGCGGGAACGGTGACAATCGACGGCACGACGTATCCGCTTCGCTCATGCCATTTCCCGACGATCGATCCGAATGATCCGTATGCCCTTACGCCGCTTGAGCGCGAGGTGATGGACAGGATGACGCTGGAGTTTGCGCACTCGGAAAAGCTGCAGCGCCACGTGCAGTTCCTCTACAGCGCGGGCGGCATGTACCTGCGCTGCAACGGCAACCTGCTCTATCATGGCTGCATCCCCATGGAGGATGACGGCGAGTTTTCCGCGATCCCCGTCTCCGGCAGGGAGAGCCTGTGCGGGCGGGCCGCCATCGACGCGGTGGATCTGCTCGCGCGTCAGGGGTATTTCTCCACGCTGGGCCAGAAGGTGCGCCAGGACGGGCAGGATTTCCTGTGGTATCTGGGCAGCGGCCCGAATTCGCCGCTCTTTGGCAAGGCCAAGATGGCGACGTTTGAGCGCTACTTTATCAGCGACAAGGCATCGCACGTCGAGACCAAGAATCCCTATTACGAATATCAGAACGACGAGGCCACGGCGCTTCGCATCCTGCGCGAATTTGACCTGAGCGAGACGGGCTTCATCATCAACGGCCATGTGCCGGTCAAGCTGGGGCAGGGCGAGAGCCCGATCAAGGCGGGCGGACGCCTGCTGGTGATCGACGGCGGCCTCTCCCGCGCGTATCAGCCGGTGACGGGCATTGCGGGATATACGCTGATTTTCACCTCGCATGAGCTCAATCTGGTGGCGCACCAGCCGTTTGAATCGACGGCCAGCGCGATTTCCTCCGAGCAGGACATCCATTCGGTGCAGAGCCTGGTCAAGCAGATGCCGCGCCGCCTGCTGATCGCCGACACGGACGACGGCGAGGCGCTTCGCGGGCGCATCGACGACCTGATGGCGCTGATTGAGGCGTACCGCAGCGGCGTGCTCAAGGAAGCGCGCGGGTGATATCCGGCATATCCGCGCGGGGCGATGCGTCTGAACGTCTGCGGCGCACGCCGCGGATGAGCGCGCGGGCAAAGCGCCCGCTGCGTACGCGCATCATGTGGTTGATCAGCCGGTCGAGCTGCTGGCTCATGGCGAGCAGCTCCTCCGGTGTGGCGCTGGGGCGCAGCAGCGCGGCTTCCAGCCGGCGGCGGCACAGGGCGACGTTGTCAAGCGGTGATGAACACATACATACGCTCCTTTCGTTTTCACACAGGTAGAATAACAGACGCCGGGTAAGAATTCAACCGAAAGGTTTGTCGAATCCGGTCGGATCATGACGAGTCGATAAAAAAGTGGAGATTTGCGGACAAAGAAGCGGGAAAAAACGCGGTTTTTGGCCGACCCGCTGGCGAATGGGATCATAAGGGAGGGACGAGGTCCATGGACGGAGCGCTTTTTACAAATGGTGTGGGGGACGCCTGCGCATCCCGGCTGACGGAGATGGAGCGGCCGGTGCTGATCGTCTTTGATCTGGACGGGACGATCGCCGACAGCCGCGAGCTGGCGAGGGAGAGCTATCGCCGCGTCTTTGCGATGATGGGCTATGGCGAGATCACGCCGGAGATGGCGGACAGCTTCAACGGCCCGGACGCGGACGAGGTTTGCCGGGTGATGGGCGTGGGGCCCGACCGCCGGGCGCTCTACGATCAGCTGATCGATCAGACGGATGTCGAGCTGGTCAGGACGATTGGCCGCATGTTTCCCGGCACGGGCAGGATGCTCGACGCGCTCGCGCCGCACGCCTGCCTGGCGATTCTCACCAATGGCAGCCGGCGCTACTGCGAGGCGTGCATCGAGGAATTCTCCCTCTCGCCGTATATCAGCCTGCATAGCGGCTTTGTCAGCGGCGTCACAAAGGCGCAGCGCATCGGCATGTGGGAGCGCCGGCTCGGCGCGCGCCGCGTGATCTGCGTGGGCGACCGCGTGACGGATGTGGACAACGCGCGCAAGGCCGGCGCTTATGCCATCGGCGTGACCTATGGAATGGGCTCGCGCGAGGAGCTCGCCGGGGCCGACTGCCTCTGTGATACCGCCGACGAGGTGCGCAGGGCCTGCCTGGCGGTCATCCGCGGCGTGTGAGGCGGGAATTCCGCCGTTGCATTTTTTTCCATCACGCTGTACAATAAAAAGGTTCACCGATTCATTCAGGAGGATGATTTCCATGGAGAAGAAAAATACGGCCGTGGTGACCGTCGTGGGCAACGACACCATCGGCATCATCGCGCGCGTGAGCGCCGCGCTTGCCAGGCATGACGCCAATATTCTGGATATCTCCCAGACGGTGCTCTCCGGGATGTTCAACATGATCATGATCGTGGATATCTCGCTCAGCCGCTTTGCGCAGCTGGAGGATGAGCTCACGCAGCTGGGCGTGGAGCTCGGGCTGCAGATCCGCATCCAGCGCAGCGAGATATTCGACGCGATGCACCGCATCTGATGGGAGGACGCCATGATCAACACCTCTGAAATCCTGCAGACCGTGCGGATGATCACCGAGGAAAAGCTCGATATCCGCACGATCACCATGGGCATTTCGCTCTACGCCTGCGCGCATCCCGACAAAAAGGTGCTCTATCGGAACGTGTACGACCGCATTACCAGCCAGGCGGAGCATCTGGTGGAGACGGGCGAGGCGCTGGAGCGCGAATTCGGCATCCCGATCGTCAACAAGCGCATCTCCGTGACCCCGGCCAGCCTCGTCGCGGCGGCGTGCGGCGATCCGATCGTCGTGGCGCGCGCGATGGACGCGGCGGCGAAGGAGACCGGCGTCAATTTCATCGGCGGCTACACCGCGCTGGTGCAAAAGGGCATGACCGCGTCCGACCGCGCGCTGATCGCCTCGCTTCCGGAGGCGCTGTCCACGACGGAGCGCGTGTGCTCCTCGGTCAATGTCGCGTCCACCCGCGCGGGCATCGACATGGATGCCGTGCGGCTTTGCGGCCAGGCCGTCAAGGATATCGCAGAGGCGACGCGGGATACCGATGCCTCCGGCTGCATGAAGCTTGTCGTTTTTGCCAACGCTGTGGAGGACAATCCCTTTATGGCGGGCGCGTTCCACGGCCCGGGCGAGGGCGATTGCTGCATCAACGTGGGCATCTCCGGCCCCGGCGTCGTCAAGCACGCGCTGGAGAAGGAGGCCAGGGGCCAGCCGTTTGACGTGGTGGCCGAGACGATCAAGAAGACCGCGTTCAAGATTACGCGCGTGGGACAGCTCATCGCGCGCGAGGCGAGCACGCGGCTGGGCGTGCCGTTTGGCATCGTCGATCTGTCCCTGGCGCCGACCCCGGCGATGGGCGACTCCGTGGCGCATATCCTGGAGGAGATGGGGCTGGAGGTCTGCGGCTGTCACGGCACCACGGCGGCGCTCGCGCTGCTCAACGACGCGGTCAAGAAGGGCGGCGTCATGGCGTCAAGCCACGTGGGCGGACTGTCCGGCGCGTTCATCCCGGTCAGCGAGGATATCGGCATGATCAACGCCGCCGCGCGCGGAGCGCTGAGCCTGGAAAAGCTCGAGGCGATGACCTGCGTGTGCTCTGTGGGCCTTGACATGATCGCCGTGCCGGGCGATACCCCGGCGTCCACCATCGCCGCGATCATCGCGGATGAGGCGGCTATCGGCATGGTGAACAGCAAGACGACGGCCGTGCGCATCATCCCCGCGCCCGGCAAGACGGTGGGCGACGAGGTGGAATTCGGCGGGCTGTTTGGCCGCGCGCCGATCATGCGCGTGAGCCCGTATTCTGCGGATGCGTTTATCGTCCGCGGCGGCAGGATTCCCGCGCCGCTTCAGAGCCTCAAGAACTGAACCACCCCATGCGTGATTTGGAAGGAAGGAATATCATGGAGCAGGAGCTTACCCGCGCGACGGTCGATCCCGCATATACCTGGGATATCACGCGCATCTACGAAAGCGACGAGGCCTGGGAGCGCGCGTTTGCCGGCGTGCGCGAGCAGGCGGAGGCGTTTGCCGCTTTGGCCGGGACGCTCGGCAGCGGCGATGAGGCCGCGCTCGCTGCGCTCAGGGCGTACAGCGCCCTGTGCGAACAGATGGGCGGCGTGTACTGCTATGCGATGATGAAGCAGAACGAGGACAGCGCGCAGGGAAAGTACCAGGGCATGTACAGCCGCGCGGCGACGCTGTCAAGCGAGGTCGGCGCCAAATGCGCGTTCCTGACGCCGGAGCTGCTGGCGCTTCGGGACGGCACGCTGGAGAGGATGATCGCCGATCCCGCCTTTGCGGACTACGACGCGTTCCTCAGGGGCGTGCTGCGCATGAAGCCGCATACGCTCTGCGCCAGGGAGGAGCGGCTGCTGGCGATGGCGGGCGAGCTGGCCGGCGTGCCGGACAGCGCGTATGAGATGCTCACCTGCGCCGACATGGATCTGGGCACGACGCGCGGTGAGGACGGCAAAAAGACCAAGCTCACCGACGCGCGGCTGGTGCTGTTCCTCACGAGCCCGGATCGGGCCGTGCGCAAGAGCGCGTATGTGAACGTGATGAACGGCTACAAGAGGATGGGCAACACCATCGCGGCGCTCTATGCCGGGCAGGTGAAGGCCAGCATTTTTGAGAGCAAGGCGCGCGGTTATCAGAGTGCGCGTGAAGCCGCGCTTTACCCGGATGAGGTGGATGAGAGCGTATACGACAGCCTGATCGACGCCGTGCACGGCGGCATCGGCACGCTGCGCGAGTACCTGCGCATCCGCAGGGAGCAGCTGGGGCTTCCCGTCCTGCACATGTACGACCTCTATGCCGATACCGACGGCGGCTTCGATGTGCGCATGGATATCGGCGAGGCGTTTGACACCTTCCTCAAGGCGGTTGCGCCGCTGGGCGAGGACTATGTGAGGGACGCCTCCCGCGCGCTTTCCGAGCGCTGGATCGACGTCTATGAGACGAAGAACAAGCGCGGCGGCGCGTACAGCTCCGGCGGCGTCTACTGGACGACGCCATATGTGCTGCTCAATCACAAGCAGAATTACGACGGCCTGTCCACACTCTGCCACGAGATGGGCCATGCGATGCACAGCTTTTATTCCAATCAGGCGCAGCCGTTTGCCAAGGCGGATTACACGATCTTCGTGGCGGAGGTTGCCTCCACGTGCAATGAGATTCTGCTCTCGGAATACCTGCGTGAGCAATACAGGGATGACCGCCGGGCGCAGATCGCGCTGATCGGTTCGCTGCTTGAGCACTTCCGCACGACCGTGTTCCGCCAGACGATGTTTGCCGAGTTTGAACACAAGGCGCACCTGATGGCCCAAAACGGCGAGAGCCTGACGCAGGACAGCCTGAGCGAGATGTATTACGGCCTGAATAAGCTCTACTACGGCGGCGCGTGCAAGGTGGACAGGGAGGCTGCCAGCGAATGGATGCGCATCCCGCACTTCTACAGCCCGTTCTATGTGTACAAATATGCGACGGGCTTCTGCGCGGCGGTTGCGCTGGCGAAGAATATCCTGAGCGGCGATCCCGGGAAGGTCGCGGCGTACAGAAAATTCCTGACGCTCGGCTCGAGCATGCCGCCGATTGAGGAGCTCAAGGTCGCGGGTGTGGACATGTCCACACCGCAGCCGGTCTGTGAGGCGCTTGATTACTTTGCCGAGCTGGTGATGACCTATCGCGAGCTGCTCAGCCGGGAGGAAGAGGCATGATCATGCAGGGATATGACCTGGAGGCGGCCGTTCCTTTCATCGCCGGGGCGATGCGCAGGGCGGGGCACAAGCTGCCCCAGGCGGAGCTGGAGGCTTTCGTCCGCCGCGCCGTCGAAGCCGACATGCGTTACATGGCGCAGACCGGCGTGCTTGACGCGGACGGCATGATGGGCGAGGGCGTATATGATGATGACGACGCCTTTGAGGCGCTGCTCGACGTGCTCGGCACAGATATCGCGGACGAGAGCGGGATGGACCGGCTTGCGCAGATGCTTGACAGCTATATGGCCGCGCAGCAGGACTTTATGGAGGAAAGCGGCCTGATGGAGGAGGCATGACACTTCCGGCCGGGCTGCGGACAAAGGGCTTTCTCTCCCCCTGAAGGAAAAAAGCAATCGGGAAAAATGGCTGGGAGAACATCCACGGCGTGGACGGCCGTACTGTTTATGCAAATACACTGAGGGGGCATGACGTCCCCGGCCGGGCCGCAGGCAAAGAGCATGTTCTCCCCGGAGGGGAGAAAAAGCAATCGGGAAAATGACCGGTAAACGGCAAGAGGAGTACCATGGAAGAGATCATCATCAGGCAGCGGGATGCGGCCAAGCCGCTCACGGGCAAGGCTTTTTTGCTCGGTGTGGCGTCCATCGTGCTGAGGCTGGCGCTGGCGCAGATCGTCATCAATCTGGCGATCACGCTCAGCGGCGTTGGGCTGCTGAATATCGCGTTTTACCTTTATGCCATCTGGCTGCTCGTCGGCTTCATGCGGAGGACGGTGGCCAGCTATGTCTATACGCTCAAGAGCGAGACGCTCGTGCTTGAGCGCCGGCTGGGCGACAGCACGAGCACGGTGGTGGAAATCCCGCTTTCATCCGTGGTGAGCGTGCGGCCGGTGTATGCGGCCGAGCGCCTGCGCACAACGTACCGCCAGGTGACGGTGATCGATCCGGAGGCCAGGCCGCCCGTGCGCGTGCGTGCGGCGTTTGCGGCCAGCCTGTTTTCCGCGCATCTGGCCCGGGCGCTGGCGGGCGGCGCGGCGCAGCGCGAGGCGGGGCATGTGCTCGTCTACGGTGAGGCGGGGCAGCGCAAGGCGTGCGTTTTTCGTCCCGATGAGACGATGCGCGAGGCGCTGGCGGCGGCGCTGCCCGACGCCTATGGCTTTGACGAGCGCATGACACACGCCAAGGTGCGCACGCTCTATGCCCGGGCGCTGGAGCGCGCGTTCCCGGCGCTGTATCCCTACGTCGATCCGCTGGTCAAGCGCGAGGATGTCGAGTGGGCCGGAGAAGAGCTGGCCGGCAGAAAGGCAAAGAAGAAGGACGCGAAAAAGGGCGAGAAAAAGGCGGGAGAGGCCGCCGGGGTTTCCGGAAATTCAAACCATGACGCGGGGGATGCGCGGCAGGATGTTCGCCGCCGCCGCAGGGAAAAACAGGAGTGAGCCATGAAATACACGACGGTATTGTTCGATCTGGACGGCACGCTGACAAAATCGGAGGCGGGCATCACGCGCACTGCGCTCTACGCGGCGGAGAAGCTGGGCTTCACGGGATTCACTGCGGAGCAGTTCAAGGTGTTTATCGGCCCGCCGCTGTTCCACTCGTTTAAAGAGGTCGTCGGCATGACCGACGAGCAGGCGCTGAAGGCCATCGATCACTATCACGAGCGCTTTGAACGGGTCGGCTGGGCGGAGAACGAGGTTTATACCGGCATTCCGTCGCTGCTGCGCAGCCTCAAAAGGAATGGCGCGCGCGTGGCGATCGTGACGGCCAAGCCGCAGGTGTTCGCGGAGCGCATCGCAAAAAAATTCGGCATGGCGCCGTATCTGGATGCGATCATCGGGCCGGGCATGGACAACAAGGATTCGAGCAAGGCTTGGCTCGTCAAGCGGGGCGTGCAGGTGCTCGGCGGCACGCCGGTCATGGTCGGAGACCGCTGCTTTGATGTGGAGGGCGGGCAGAAAAACGGCGTGGATACCATCGGCGTGACCTACGGCTATGGCAGCCGGGAGGAGCTGGAGAATGCGGGGGCGACGCATATCGCGGACAGCGTGGCGGAGCTTTCGGATATCCTGCTGGACGGCGCGCAGCGCGCGAAGGGCGTGTTCATCTCCATGGAGGGCTCCGACGGCTGCGGGAAAACGACGCAGCGCAAGGCGCTGGTCGCGCATCTTGAGCAGCTCGGCTGGGATGTGCAGCTGACGCGCGAGCCCGGCGGCGACGAGGTGGCCGAAAAGATTCGCCATCTCGTGCTCGATCCGGCCAATGCGGCTTTGTGCGACGAAACGGAGGCCTATCTCTACGCGGCGTCCCGTGCGCAGAATGTGCGCGCGCTGATTCGCCCGGCGCTGGCGGCGGGAAAGGCCGTCGTCTGCGACAGGTTTGTGGATTCGTCCGTCGCCTATCAGGGCGGCGGGCGCGGTTTGGGCGCGGAGCGTGTGGCGCAGCTCAATGCGCTGGCGGTGGGCGATACGCTGCCGGATGTGACGGTCTATCTACGCATGTCGCCGGAGGCGGCGCTTTCCCGCAGGCTGAGTGCATCCGAGCCGGACAGGCTGGAAAGCCAGCAGCAGAGCTTTCACGTGCGCACATTTGAGGCATACGAGGCGCTTTACGCGAGGCCCGGCATGGAGCGCGTGGTCACAGTGGATGCGGCGCAGTCCATCGAGGCGGTGACGCGGGAGATGATCGAGGCCGTCGACTCGAGGCTGAACGCGCTGGGCGTGGAATGAAGGATACTGACATATGGCTAAAATCGTAGTGGGCATGTCCGGCGGCGTGGATTCGTCGGTGGCGGCGCTCCTGCTCAAGCGGGCGGGACACGAGGTCATCGGCGTGTTCATGAAGAACTGGGAGGAGAAGGATGAGAACGGCGTCTGCACCAGCGAAAGCGACTGGGCGGACGTGCGCAACGTCTGCGAGACGATCGGGATACCGTATTACTCGGTCAATTTTGTGCGCGAATACTATGACCGTGTCTTCTCCTATTTCTTAGACGAATACCGCCGCGGGCGCACGCCGAATCCCGACGTGCTGTGCAACAGGGAAATCAAATTCAAGGCTTTCCTCGATTTCGCCATGGAGCTGGGCGCGGATCGATTGGCGACGGGGCATTTTTGCCGCCTTGGCACTTCGCAGGACGGCAGGGCGCTGCTGCTGCGCGGCGCGGACGCCAACAAGGATCAGAGCTATTTCCTCTATATGCTTGGGCAGCGGGCGCTTGGCAGGGCGATGTTCCCCGTCGGCAATCTGACCAAGGCGCAGGTGCGGGATATCGCGAGGGAGGCGGGGCTTGTCAACAGCCTCAAGAAGGATTCCACGGGCGTATGCTTCATCGGCGAGAGACACTTCAAGCCGTTCCTGCAGCAGTTTTTGCCTGCGCAGCCGGGCGATATGCGCACATTGGATGGGCGCGTTGTCGGCCGGCATGACGGGCTCATGTACTATACGCTCGGCCAGCGGCGCGGGCTGGGCATCGGCGGCGTGGAGGGTGCGCAGGACGGCGGGCGCTGGTTTGTGCTGGCCAAGGATATGGCGCGCAACGAGCTCATCGTCGAGCAGGGGGCGGATCATCCGCTGCTTTACAGCAAAAACGCGCTGGGCGAGGGCGCGACGTGGATTGCCGGCGAGCCCCCGGCGGCGGAATTTGACTGTACGTGCAAATACCGCTACCGGCAGCCGGACCAGCAGGTGCATGTGACCGTGCTGGAGGGCGGGCGCGTCCATGTTGAGGCGCGGGACCGCCAGCGCGCGGTGACGCCGGGGCAGAGCATGGTATTCTATCAGGGCGATGTATGCCTGGGCGGCGCGGTCTGCGACCGGGTGCTCGATGCGGGGGAGGATTCTTGATGAACGGCGTGCAAAGGTTCTTCGGCCATCTTTCGACGATCACGCGCCACCGCCACAAGGTGATCGCGCACTGCGCGAAGGCGGGCATCCTCTGGCAGGGCCTGCGGCATGATCTGTCGAAGTACAGCCCGACGGAATTCTGGCAGGGCGTGCGCTTCTTTGACGGCACGCATTCGCCCACAGAGGATGAGCGCCGCACGCTCGGGTATTCTCTGGCATGGATGCATCACAAGGGGCGCAATCGTCACCACTGGGAATACTGGATGGATTACAGCATCAGGGAGCAGCGCTACGTGGCGATGCCCATGCCGCGAAGGTATCTGGCGGAGATGCTCTGCGACCGCATCGCGGCCAGCAAGATCTACAACGGAGACAAATACACCGACGCCGCGCCGCTTGACTATCTGATGCACGGCAAGATGCACGATCATATGCATCCCGAGACGGAGGCGCTTCTCAAGCGCTTCCTCACGCAGCTGCGCGACGAGGGGGAGGACGCGATGTTCGCCGCCCTGCGCCGATGGGTGCGGGAAAAGGACTGAAGCCCTTTCGCAAGTCCCGTTCTTTTCCATTCAGCGCGCAGCACTTTGGCCGGTGTGTAGGACGCGCCGGAGGGTGAAATCGGGTTCATATCGGCGCTCACAGGGCCTCTTTTTCCTTCATAATTTGAAGGGAAGGGAGGTTTTTGACATGCCTTCAAAGAGAGAAGCGATCGTGGCCAGGGCGAATTCGCTCGTGGGCTGCGGTTATATTTATGGGGCGACGGGCTGGATCTGCACGCAGAGCCACCTCGATCAGCAGGCGAAGCAGTATCCCATGTATGCGGAGCAAATCTACAGATACGGCCCCAGATGGATGGGGAAGCCGTGCTATGACTGCGCTCAGCTGACGCGCGACGTGGCCGCCAGAGTTGGCGTAACCCTGCCCAGCGGCGCGACAAGCCAGTGGCGCGCAGGCGGCGTCTGGAAGGAGAAGGACGTGATCGACACCCTGCCGAATGAGGCGGGCATCTTCCTGTTCACGATGACGGACGGGCGGATGACCCACACGGGCGTGTCCGTCGGCGGGGGAATGGAGGTTGACGCGCGCGGGCATGCCTATGGCGTCGTGAAGCGCGCGATCAGCGGCACGTCCTACACGCACTGGGCGCGGCTGGCGATCGATTACGACGCGCCGGCCGGCGAGCTGAATCCGCCGCCGGTGGGAGAGACGCGCCGGACGCTGAAAAGCGGCATGAGCGGCGACGATGTGCGCGCGCTGCAAACGCAGCTGCTTACACTGGGCTATTCGCTGGCGCCGTACGGCGCGGACGGTTCCTTTGGAAAGACGACAAAGTCCGCGGTGGAGCGCTTTCAAAAGGAGCACGGACTGACTGCGGACGGCATCGTCGGCGCATCGACATGGGCCGCGCTGGACGCTGCGGAGCCGGGTGAGGACGAGGAGCCGGCGGCGCTTACACGCCTTTGCCTGACGGGGCTGCCGCTTGCGGCGCTCGTGCAGGCATCGGAGGATGCGAAGCAGGTGCTGTTCAGCGACAGAATGCGCCTGGAGATGACCAAAGAGGCCTATGACGCGCTCAAAAAGGCCATCGACGACGAGGCATAACGAAATACACCTGAAAAAACGAGCGGCCCTGCCTGTGTCACAAGGCGGGGCCGCTCATATTGTCCTCATCAAATAAGGGGCGCGGGCAGGATGGAAAACCGGAGCCGGGGATGACGGAGCAAAGCGGTACGCATAAGCGATGCGGCCTCAGCCGAGCTTGATGCCATGGGCAAATCTGCGCGCGTACAGCCTCAGTTTTTGCTTCGGGCGCATCAGCCTGAGCAGCGCGCGATAGGTCTTTTCGGCGCGCTCGGTTTGGACCGGCTTGAGCTTGTGGCTGCTGTAGCGCGCGACACACAGCGCCTTGCCCAGGGTGATCAGCTGAACCCGGCCGCCAAGCTGCTCCTGAGCGCGGAGCAGGAATGTCGCGGGGGCCTCTCCGGCCTCCGCACGGATGCCCATGCACAGCAGCGCCTCTTCGATGGCGCGGTACCAGATCAGCAGCGCGTCGCCCGTGCCGCGTTGGCGGGATGCGACGCGGGCAGGGGCGGTCAGCGTCATCCGCAGCGACACGGCGGCAAGCAGCGCGATCAGCGCAAACAGCAGCCAAAACGCGGCGGACGGCGGGGTATCGTTCCGGTCCTGCGGCGGATGCGGCGTCGGGGTGGGTTCCGGCGTCGGTTCGGGTGTAATCCGGGGCGTGGGGGTCACGGACGGATCGTCGTGCTCCGGCGTCGGGGAGGCCGTCGGCGTAGGCTCCGGCGAGGGAGTGGGCGACGGCGTGGGTTCGGCGGTCGGCGTGGGCGACGCGGGCGGCGCGCTTTCATCGGTATCCGGCGGGATATCCGAATCGTCGTCCCCGTCCGGGGAGGAGACGTCCGGCGCGTTGCCCTCGCCCGGTGTGGGATCAAACGTCAGCCAGCCAAAACCGGGGAAGTAGATCTCCGTCCACGCATGCGCATCCTGCTGGGTGACGCGCGCGATGCCGTCCTGATCCGGTGACGCGGCGTAGCCCTCGATATAGCGCGCGGGCATGCCGAGCGCGCGCGCCATGATGGTCATGGCGCTGGCAAAGGAGGTGCAGTATCCCTGCTGCTCCTCAAACAGAAACCAGGAGACGAAATCCCGCGTGACGGGCGGCTCATTCTGCATGAGGGTGTAGGGGAACGCGTTTTGCAGATAGAGACACAGCGCGCTGGCGCGGTCAAAGTCGTTATCCGCCTGCTCGGTAAGCTGGCGGGCGAGGACGTAAACCTGCGACTCGACGGCGTCGGGAATCTGCAAATATGTGCTGCGCACAGTCTCCAGGTATGGATCGCTCTCGTCGCTCGCGGCGAGAACGGCATCGCGTACCCCCTCGGACGCGGCGCTCAGCGCGCTGCCGGAAAACGTGTATGTGTCGCCCATGGACAGGCTGCGCGTGCCGAAGACCTCGCTGGACGGGGAGAAATAGGCGACGATGCCGTCGCCCGAGGGCGAGGTGAAGCGCTGGGTGAGGTAGAGCGTGCTTGCGGAATCGGCGCGCATGGTGACCGTGATCGCCTCAAACGCGGGCAGCGTTTCGCGGATGGCCTTCTCGGGCCGCGCCTGGTCGAACAGATCGCGCCGCAGCGCGCCAAAGCGTGGATTCACGAAGAGATAGCGACGCCCGGAGGTGGTATCCGCCCAGGCAAAGCCGGTGTATTCGTTCTTGATGGTGGCGCGCAGCAGCGTGCGCGTGCTCACGCGCACCTGCATGACGGGATCGTCCGTGGGCGAGACGGCGCCGCCGAGCCGCTCTGCGCCCAGCGGCTGCCAGCCCGCCGAGCCGAGGGAGAACGTGGTGCGCGCCTCCGTGAAGAAGAGATAATCCCCGATGGCCCGGCGCAGATCGTCGGCAAACGAGGCCAATTCCGGCACAGTCCGCCCGGCAAACGGCATGACCAGCAGGGAAAGCACAAGCACCGCGGACGCGCAGGGCACGATGCGTCCCGCGCTGATACCCGGCGCGCGGCTGGAAAGCAGGATCGCCAGCACGAGCGGAAGAAGCGCCAGGGGGCTGACATCCGCCCCGAGGAACGAGACGATGAACAGGATGCCGATCGTCAGAAACGCAAGCGGAAAAAACGCCTGATCGCTGCGCGCCAGCGATGCGCCGATGCCCGTGAGCAGCAAAGAGAGCAGCGCTACCACCGCGCGCGAATACGCGGCCAGCGCAAGCGGCTGCCCGTGCAGAAACAGTGTGAGCGCGGCGCTGAGGGAAACCGTCTGCCCGGCGTAGCGTGATGCCAGCATCACGATGCCGGCCAGCAGCAGGGGATATTCGAGCACGCGCAGGCGTGGTATGTAATCGAGCAGCATGAACAGCAGCGTCACGCCTGCGCAGCAGACGACGCACAGCGACACGGGGGCCGTCAGGCTGAGCGACAGCGCCAGCGGATAGACGCAGCCCACACCGATGAAAAACGTCATCAGCGCGTGCAGCACCAGGTGGCGCGGCACGGAAAAGAGCGATGTTTTCATGAAAGAAATCCTTTCGCTGCCAGAGAAGGAGGGGGCCGCGTGGTCAGCAGGCGGGCACGTGCTCGGTTTCAATGCCGCTGGCCTCCAGCAGGCGCATCAGCTTGTCCTGCGCCTCGCCGAGCGGCCCGGCGGTGACGAGCGTAAAGCGCGTGTGCGGGCCCATGCGCCCCAGCGCGATGACCGCGTCCGCGATGGCGGGGGTGAGCCGGGCGGTGACGATGGCGGTGGAGCCGGTGCGCCGCATGCGCCGGGAGGCGAGCAGCAGCACGCTCGAGAAATCCGCGGGGCCGGCGAAGCGCTCCTGCGCCAGCGCGCTGAGCATGCCGGGCAGGGCCTCGGGCTCCTGGCCGCTGAGCTCCCGCATTTCGCTGCCGGAGAGCGGCAATCGCGCGATGTGGCGCGCGTCGAGCAGGGCCTTGAGCACGCCCGCGCTGGTCTCCGTCAGCGCGTCGATCACCGCGGGACGCTGGCTGTCGGATACCTGCGGCGCCGCGCAGTCGAGCAGAACCAGCGCGTCCGGACGCTGCGGTGTTTCATAGGTGCGCACCATCAGCTCCTGGCGGCGCATGGAGAGCTTCCAGTGCACGCGCTTGAGCTCGTCGCCGTCCTGCCAGGTGCGCGTGTCGCTGGGCGTGGTATAGTCCGCCTGGGCACGCTGGGTGGCGGTCGACTCGCCCTCGCCGGGGCTGTAGGTGAGCGGGCCGCTTTGGGCGGGACAGGGAAGCACGGTCAGCGGGGTGAGCGGCTGGCGCACGCGGTGGCGAAACGCGAACAGGCCGAAGCAGTCGCCGAAGCCCACCTGCGTGATGCCGACGGGAAACACGCCCACATGCGGGCAGGAGAAGTCGTTCTCGCTCTCGGTGGTGCCGATCATGCGCGTGCTGAGCATGAATTCGCTCTGTCGCCCGCTTGGCAGACACATCCGCAGGGAGAGCGGCGCGATGGGCAGGAACGTCGCCAGCCTCGTGCGCAGCGTGTAGCGGCAGACGTCGCCCCGCTCCGCCTGGCCGCCGGGGATGTCCTGCTCAAGACGGCAGGTGAACATCGCCGTGAGCACGCTGAGGAGCCCCAGGGCCCACGCGAACAGCGCCGCCACGCCCAGCAAAAAAGCGCCCGCGCTGCCTACGGACAGCGCGGTCACCATCATCAGCGCGCCAAAGAGCAGCGTATAGAAGCCGCGCGCGGTCATTTGAGCCTCACCGGGATGCGCACGCCCGCCATGAGCTCAGCGAGCACCTGATGGGCGGTGTATCCGCGCATGCGCGCGTCCGAGGCGAGCACGAAGCGATGGCACAGCACGCTTTGCGCCATATGCTGCACGTCCTCGGGGATGATGTAGTCCCGTCCGCACAGCAGCGCATTCGCCTGCGCGGCGTGGATCAGCGCGATAGCGGCGCGCGTGCTCGCGCCGAGGGTGAGATAGGGCGTATTGCGCGTGGCGGCGCAGATGCCTGCGATATATGCGCGCACCTCGGGCGAGGCGTAGACCGTCTTGACCTGGTGCTGCATCGCCAGCACATCCTCCGAGGAGCAGACCGCGCCGATATTCTGCATCGGGCTGCTGGCGCCGCAGTAGCGGGCGAGGATATCCATTTCGTCCTCCACGGACGGATAGCCGATGGAGATGCGCATGAAGAAGCGGTCCATCTGCGCCTCGGGCAGCGGATAGGTGCCCACGAAGTCGACGGGGTTCTGCGTCGCCAGCACCATGAAGGGGCGGGCGAGCGGATAGGTGACGCCATCCACCGTCACCTGCCGTTCCTCCATGACCTCCAGCAGGGCGGACTGGGTCTTGGGCGAGGTGCGGTTGATCTCGTCCGCCAGGACGATCTGGCTCATGATCGCGCCGGGGCGGTACTGCATTTCCCCGCCGTTCAGGCTCGGCATGGTGAAGCCGGTGATATCCGACGGGGTGATGTCGGGTGTGAACTGGATGCGTTTGAAGGAGCAGGACAGCGAGCGCGCCAATGCGCTGCACAGCGTCGTCTTGCCCACGCCGGGTACGTCCTCGATGAGCACATGGCCTTCGCACAAGAGCGCGATGAGCAGAAGCTCCACCACATCGTCCTTGCCGACGACGACGTGGGCGATGTTCTGCTTGAGGGCGGAAACGATCACGTTGGAATTGAGCATGGTGCACTCCTTACATCTGTTGAACTTGCAAACCGCTTCTATTATAATGGATGCGGAAGAATTTGGCAAGCATTGCCCGCGCCCGGCCGCGTGCGCGCGGCCTTCCCCTTGAAACGCAGAGCTTTTTTTGCTACAATAAACACGACTGTGTATGAAACGGGGATGACGTGGTGATGGAACGCATTCTGACCCAATTGCTCAAAAATGATACGGTATCCGGCCAGGCGCTCAGCGAAAAGCTGGGTGTGACGCGCGCGGCCGTATGGAAGCAGATCGAGCAGCTGCGTCAGCAGGGGTTTGTGATCGAGTCGCTTGGACGGCAGGGTTACCGGCTCGTCGAGTGCCCGGACAGTCTGATGGCGCCCGTAGTCAGGCAGGGGCTTGACACGAGCTGGGCCGGGCGGGAGATCGTCTACCTGCGCAGTGTCGATTCGACCAACCGCTATGCCAGGCAGCTGGCACAGGAGGGCGCGGCGCACGGCACGCTGGTGCTTGCGGACGAGCAGACGGCGGGGCGCGGGCGGCGCGGACGCGGATGGATTTCCCCGGCGGGCGAGAGCATCTACATGACG
Source organism: Clostridia bacterium (assembly GCA_030535375.1). Lineage (GTDB taxonomy): Bacteria > Bacillota > Clostridia > Christensenellales > Aristaeellaceae > Ventricola. The sequence continues at coordinate 21,169 of JAUNJB010000028.1, forward strand.
CTGATCCTCCGGCCTCAGGCGCATCCATCACAGGTGGCGCAGCTGTCGCTGGCCACGGCGCTGGCCGTGGCGCAGGGAATCACGCGCTCATGCGGCGTGGAGGCGCGCATCAAGTGGCCCAACGATATTGTGTGCCAGGGGCGCAAGGTCTGCGGGATGCTGCTGGAGATGAACGCGGACGAGCAGAGCGTGCACGATGTGGTCGCGGGCATCGGCATCAACGTGCATCCCGGCGCGGTGAGCGAGGAGATCGCGGAAACGGCGGGCGCGCTGGATGTGCTTTGTGGGCGCACGCTGCGGCGCGCGGAGATCGTGCGCGGATTCCTGCGCGCGTTTGAAGAGGTGGACGCGCTGATGGCGGACGGAGAGGCGTTTATGCGCGCGTACTGCGAGCATTCCGCGACGCTTGGCCGGCGCGTGCAGGTGATCGGGCTGAACGGCTCGTTTATCGGCACGGCGCTGGGGGTGACGGGAAGCGGCGCCCTGATCGTGGAGGACGAGCAGGGAAAGCGCCATGAGGTGCTGGCGGCGGACGTTTCCGTGCGCGGGCTGATGGGCTATGTCTGAGATCATCGGCGTGGGCGTCGACATGTGCGCCATCGCGCGTATGCAGCGGGCGCTTGAAAAGCCGCGGTTTGCAGAGCGCGTGTTCACAGAGGCGGAGCGCGCCTATCTCACCGGGCGCGGCAAAGGATGCGCGCAGAGCGCCGCGGCGATGTTTGCGGCCAAGGAGGCCGTCGCCAAGGCGCTGGGCATGGGCTTTTCCGGCGGCGTCATGCCGGGGCAGATCGGGGTCGTGCACGATGGCGCCGGGCATCCCGGCATCGAGCTCACGGGCGCGGCACTGGAGCGTATGCGGGCCATGGGCGGCGCGCGCGTGCACCTGTCGCTTTCCCACGAGGGGGATATGGCGCTGGCATTTGCCGTGATCGAATAGGAGACCGGCGTATACGGATATCACGAAAGGAGGCTTTCGGCATGCTCAGAACGATTTCACCGCAGGATATGCAGGAGATGGAACGCGCGTTTTTGGACGGCACGCTCTATCCGTCCATCCTGCTGATGGAGCATGCGGCGCAGGCGGTGGTGGATGCCCTGGCTGCGTGCGTGGACGCGAGGAGCCGTGTGCTCTTCGTCTGCGGCGGCGGCAACAACGGCGGGGACGGCTGCGCGGCCGCGCGCCTGTGGATACAGCGCGGCGGTCAGGCGGAGGTCTGGCTGCTCAAAAGCCCCTCGCAGATGCGGGGCGACGCGGGCGTCAACGCCTGCCTGCTCAACGCGTGCGGCGCGTCGCTGAATATTCTCTACGGCGACGTGCCCGAGGTGCCGGACAGCTGCGCCGCGGTGGTCGATGCGCTCTATGGAACGGGTCTCAGCCGCCCGCTGGAGGGCGTGTCGCTCGCGGCGGTGCAGCGGATCAATGCGTGCGATCTGCCCGTCATCTCCGTGGATATCCCCTCGGGCGTCGACGGAGCGACGGGGCGTGTGCTGGGGGATGCCGTGCACGCGAGCGTGACGGTGGCCTTCCACCGCGCCAAGCATGGTCATCTGCTGTTTCCGGGGCGCGAGCTGAGCGGCAGGCTGATCGTCGCGGACATCGGCATCCTGGCGGAGTGGGACGGCGCGCAGGGCATCGACGTCCTGGAGGATGAGGACGCCCGGGCGCTTTTGCCCATTCGCGCGGCCGACGCGCACAAGGGGACGTTCGGCCATGTGCTGATCGTCGCGGGCAGCAAGGGCATGGCGGGTGCGGCATGCCTGGCGGCGCAGAGCGCGCTGCGCGCCGGGGCGGGGCTGGTGACGGCGGCCTGCCCGTTTTCGGTGCTCGCTCCGCTGCAAAACAGTGTGCCTTGCGCGATGGCGCAGGTCGTTTCGGACGGCCCGGCGCTGGACGCGCGCGCCGCGAATGCGCTCAGGCAGCTGGCCGAGGGCAAGCGCGCGATCGCGGTCGGCCCCGGGCTGGGCAAGGCCAAGGGCACGTGGCAGGCGATCGAGGAGCTGATCGGGGGCGACGGCCCCAAGGTGGTCGACGCTGATGCGCTCAACCTGCTGGCCCAACACGGCGGCAGGGTCGGCGCCAATACGGTGCTCACGCCGCATCCCGGCGAGATGGCGCGGCTTTGCGGCGCGACGGTGCAGGAGATTCTCGATGCGCCGGTGGAATATGCCCAGCAGCTTGCGGCGGACATGAATGCCTGCGTACTGCTCAAGGGCGCGACGACGGTGATCGCGCAGGGCGAGGACGTGGCGATGAACATGACCGGGTGCGATGCGATGGGCACCGGCGGCTGCGGGGATGTGCTCACGGGCGTGATTGCCGCGCTGATGGCGCAGGGCATGCCGCCGATGGATGCGGCGCGCGTGGGCGCGTTTTACCACGGCCGCGCGGGCGAGGCGGCGGGCCGGGCGCTGGGCGCGCGCGCCGTGACGGCGTGGGACGTCTGCGATCACCTGCGCATAGAATGAGAGCGTGGGGTGAAGCTCCGTGATTTGACAAATGGGTTGTGAGATCATGGAGGTTCGACGCGGAGACATCTTTATCGCAGACCTTGATCCCGTCGTCGGCAGTGAGCAGGGCGGCGTGCGCCCGGTGGTCATCGTGCAGAACGACAGGGGAAACCATTTTTCCCCGACGGTCATCTGCGCGGCGATGACCTCGCGCCTGGGCAAGAGCGATCTGCCCACGCATGTGTGGGTCAGCTCGCACGACAGCGGCCTGAAGAGCGATTCGCTCGTGCTCTGCGAGCAGATCCGCACGCTGGAAAAGCGGCGTCTGCGCGCCAAGGCCGGCCATATTGACGGGCTGGCGCTGCGCCGCGTGGATGCTGCGCTGCTGGCCGCGATGGGAATACACTGAATCAGAGGATACGAATCGGGCCGCGGACATAGCGCATTGCTGCGGGCAGAGCGGCCCGGGCCATATCAGAAAAAAGGCGGGCCAGAGAAAAGGCCCGGCAAACCGAGGCAGGGGCATGCCCCTGCTTCTTTTCGGATACCATATGGGACAAGCAGAGAAAGAGAAGGGAAACGTATGCAAAAAATCAGAGAAATCGATTGGAAGAAAGAGGGCGGCCAGCTGGCGCGCGACTATGTGATGATGACGCTGGGGGCGCTGCTGACGGCGCTGGCCTTCAACTACTTCTTCCTGCCGCATGATCTCGCGCCGGGCGGTGTGACGGGTATCGCCACGGTGCTCTCAAGCGTTCTGCCGCTGGGCGTGGGCCTGATCAGCTTCCTGATTAACGTTCCCCTGTTTTTAATGGGCTATCGCTCGGTGGGCTGGCGTTTTGCCGTGCGTTCGTTCATCGCCATGATGCTCCTGTCGCTCTTCATCGACACGCTGCCCTCTAGCGATGTGGCGGGGGATATGATGCTCGCCTCGATCTTCGGCGGCGTGATCATGGGCGTCGGGCTGGGACTGGTTGTGCGGGCGGGCGCGACGACGGGCGGCACGGACATGCTCGCCATACTCATCCACAACGTGTTCGGCGCGCTGTCCATTGCGAACATCCTGCTGATGATCGACGGCACCGTGGTGCTCATCGCCGCGGCGGTGTTCGGCCTGAAGGCGGGTCTGTATGCGCTCATCGCGCTGTTTGTCACCTCCAAGGCGATGGATGCGGTGATCAAGGGCTTCAACACCGCGATGCAGTTTATGATCATCACGCGCGAGCCTCAGCGGATTATCTCCCGCATCCATAAGGAGATGGACCGCGGCTGCACGCAGCTGGAGGCGCGCGGAACCTATTCCGGACAGGCGGTGGGCACGCTGCTGTGCGTCGTCTCACGCCTGGAGGTGGGGCAGCTCAAGAAGATCATCTCGGAAATCGATCCGCGCGCGTTCGTGACCGTGTGCGACGTGCACGAGGCGCTGGGCGAGGGATTTACCGGAATTCGCGAAGAATAATCGCAAAACGAACAGTTTTGTACGGGTTGAGCAAAAGTATTGTTTGCAAACAGTTGTATACGATGATATAATAAATGTGTCACAGCGCTTTATATGGCGCATAATATCGACTCAGGAGGAATGTCACATGAAGAAGATTCTTTCCATGCTGCTCGTCCTGGCTGCTCTGCTGGCGATGGCCGCGACCTCCGCTCTGGCGGCTGAGATTGCGCTGGTCACCGACGTGGGCACCATCGATGACGAGTCCTTCAACCAGGCCTGCTGGCAGGGCGTGGAGGCGTATGCCGCTGCGAACAACCTGAGCTATCAGTACTATCAGCCGGCTGCCGACAGCACCGACGAGCGCCTGGCCTCCATCGATCAGGCCGTGTCCGACGGCGCGAAGATCATCGTTTGCCCGGGCTACCTGTTTGGCGAGACCGTCGCGACCGCGCAGGAGCTGTATCCGGACACCAAGTTCATCGCTGTTGACGTGTCCGAGGGCGATCTGGGCGGCGTGCCCGCGCAGGAGAATCTCTATTGCGCGATCTTCGGCGAGGAGCAGGCGGGCTACATCGCCGGCTACGCGACCGTGAAGGACGGCTACACCAAGCTGGGCTTCCTGGGCGGCATGGCGGTTCCCGCCGTGCAGCGCTATGGCTACGGCTTCGTGCAGGG
>JAUNJB010000186.1 GCA_030535375.1 Clostridia bacterium
CGAGCACGGCGCGCTTTTTTGAAAGGACGGGGGGTTTAGTGGCAGAAAATAGGATGAATCGGCAGCCCTTGGTGGGAAGTATTCAAGAGCAGACGACGCGTGCCTTGTGGGAGGTCAACAATGTGATTGCCTGTGTGCCGGATGAGCTTTGGAACAGGCTGTACTGCGGCATGCCGTGCTGGAAACATATCTATCATATGCTGCATTCGCTGGATTTGTGGATGATCAACCCGAGGGATAAGGCGTTTGCCGAGCCGCCGTTCCACGAAAAGGATATGAATAATCTGGATGTTGTCACTGAAAAATCGTTGACCCGCGGGCAGATCAATGCCTATTTTTCCGAAGTCGAAAAGAAGATCGGCGGTTATCTGGAAGGGCTCAGTGATGATCAGCTGTTGGAGCAGCCCGATGGTTGTGAATACACGAGGTTCACGCTGATTCTGGCGCAGTTTCGTCATTTGCACAGCCATATGGGGATGATCATGGGCTTTGTCATAGAGGCAACCGGCCTATGGCCGCGTGTGCTGGGATTGGAGAGCCCTTTTCCCGATTCGGATTTTGAAAAATACTTTTGAGACAGAGGAGATACGGATGATCAAGGCCATGTTTTTTGACTTGGATGGAACGCTTCTGAACAGCGAAAAAAGGGTTCCCGCCTCGGCCATGCACGCGCTTGAGGACTGCAAGCGGCAGGGCATCCGCCTGTTTATCGCCACAGGCCGTTCGCCGAGACTGCGGGAGATGCTGGGATGGACGGAGGAACAGGAGGATTTCTTCGACGGCGGTGTGTACTGCAACGGCGCATGCATCAAGACCGCGGAGGGGATTGTCTATACCAGGATTCCGCCGGAAGTGGTCACGCGGGCAGTCGCGTGCGTCAACGCCTGTCCGGGGCTGAATATTGCGCTCCAGATGATGGACGGGTCACATGCCTTCAACCATCCGCTCAGTGAAGCCGTCTACGGTCCGTGGGGGATTGACGCATCGGGCGTTCGGCCTGTTTGCCAGGCGCACGGCGAAAAGACGGTGAAGATGCTCGTCTATTTTGAGAATCTGGTCGATTCCGTGACGCCGATTCCGCAAAGCGTCATCTGCGACATGCGGCGGATTTGCGAGGGCGGCGCAAGGCTGTATGTGACCGACGGGGGAAAGGTGCTCCAGATTGTGCACCGCGATGCGAGCAAATACGAGGGTGTGGAGAAGGTGCGCCGTATGCTGGGCATCGGGAGGGATGAGGTCGCCGTGTTTGGCGACGATATGAACGATCTGGAGATGCTGCGTGGTTATGAGTATGCCGTCGCCATGGGCAATGCCTGCGATGAAATCAAGACGCAGGTGAAGAGGGTGACTAAAAGCAACGACGAGGATGGAATCGCGCATGCGATTCGGGAAATCCTCAGAACGTGCTGAAATCCATTTCATCAAAAAAGACCGTCCGTCTGGGGCAGACAGCGCTGCTCCGGCGGACGGCCTTTCGATTTGTGCATTAACCCAGCAGATGCTCCAGCAGGATCTTGAGGCCCATGACGACAAGCACCACACCGCCGAAGTATTCCGCGCGGGACTTGTACTTGTTTCCAAACAGGCTGCCGATCTTGACGCCGATGACGCAGGTGAAAAAGGTGGTCAGCCCGATGAAGGAGACGGCCGGCACGATGTTGACGCGCAGAAAGGCGAACGAGATGCCCACGGCCAGCGCGTCTATGCTCGTGGCGACGGCCAGCGGCACCATCTCTCTGGCGGAGAAGTCGTCGCAGACGTGTTCATCGCCGTCGTCCTTGGACTCGCGGATCATGTTGACGCCGATGAGCGCGAGGAGGGCGAAGGCGATGTACGGGGCGACGGAGGTGACCAGCGACTCAAACTGTGAGCCGAGCAGGTAGCCGATCATGGGCATCAGTGCCTGAAAGACGCCGAAGTAGAGCCCGCAGATCAGCATGTGCCTGGCTCCGCATTTGCGCACGGACAGACCCTTGCAGATGGAGACCGCAAAGGCGTCCATCGACAGGCCCAGCGCGATGACAAACAGTTCCCATAAGCCCATAAAAGAAATTCCTCCCATTCATTTGTAGGCGGCAGGGAACAAAAAAAGACCAATCTGCCGCCCGTGCATTGCAGATTAGTCTCGTCATTTCATATAAAGCCAGAGGCAAAGCCCCAGTATGTTGACCTTATCACGCCTATGGGCAGGCGCCGACTACTCCCTAATTCATATCCTGTATTATACAGGAGTTTAAGCCGGGTGTCAAGAAAAAGAAGCGCGCCGCGGGCTTTTTGCTCACGGCGCGGACTGGGAAGGGGCGCGTCAGCGCTCTTCGCGGAAGTATGCCAGGCCAAGGCTTGCCGGCGGCTGATTCTCGCGCTTTTTGCGCAGGGAGGTGACGACCAGCACCACGATGGTCACGATGTACGGCACCATCTGGATCAGATCGGTGACGTAGCCGGGCACGGTGATGCCAAGCAGCGTCGGCAGAAACTGATACAGCCAGTAGAGCAGGCCGAAGAGATAGGAGCCCCAGATGGCGTTGAGCGGCTTCCACGTCGTGAAGATGACCAGCGCGACGGCCAGCCAGCCCAGCGCCTCGATCTGCCCGGTCGTTGCCCAGATGCCCTGGTTGTAATCGAGCACGTAATAGACGCCGCCCAGGCCGGAGATGCCCGCGCCCAGGCAGGTTGCCAGATACTTGTAGCGCGTGACGCTGATGCCCGCGGCGTCTGCGGTTCCGGGATTCTCACCGATAGCGCGCAGATTGAGACCGGTGCGCGTGCGGGTGAGGACGACATGCAGCACGATGGCCAGCACGATGGCGGCATAGGCCATGAAGCCGTAGCCGAATACCGTCTGTCCGAGTACGCCCATCGTGGAGAGCACGGGAATCTTCGTCTGGAATGTCTTATAGACGAGGCTCTGCGTGGCCGTGCGGCCGTTGAGGATGTAGACGCCGAAGAAGTTCGCCACGCCCATGCCGAACGTCGTCAGCGCAAGACCGGTGACGTTCTGATTGGCGCGCAGCGAGATGGTCAGAAAGCTGTAGATCAATCCGCCGGCCATCGCGGCCAGGAAGGCGCAGATCAGAGCGATGACCACGCACAGCACCATGTTCGGGTTTACGGCGGAGTTTTCGTACATGTACGCGCTGGCAAAGCCCGCGAAGCCGCCCAGATACATGATGCCGGGAACGCCCAGGTTGAGGTTGCCGGATTTTTCGGTGACGATCTCGCCCATCGCGCCGTACATGATGATGGTGCCAAACGGAATGGCACGCAGAATCCACGCGATCAACGTATCCATCAGCACACCTCCTTGCGGCCGCCCCTGTGGAGGATGACCTTGTAATTGATAAAGAATTCGCTGCCCAGGATGAAGAACAGAATGATGCCGGCGATGATGTCGGAGGCATAGTCGTTCAGGTTGTAGGCGGAGGCGATTTCCGCCGCGCCCTTGTCAAGGAAGATCAGAAGGAAGGAGATCAGCGCCATGGTGAACGTGTTGAACTTTGCCAGCCAGGCGACGATGATGGCCGTAAAGCCGTTGCCGCCTGCGGTGCCGGTGGAGATCGTCTGATCGCGGCCGCCGACGATGAGGAAGCCCGTCAGGCCGCACAGCGCGCCGGAGATGATCATCGTGCGGATGATGACCTTGCCGACGTTGATGCCCGCGTAGCGCGCGGTGTTCTCGCTCTCGCCGACGACGGCGATCTCATAGCCGTGCTTGGAGTAGCGCAGATAGCAGTACATGGCGACGGTGAGCAGAATGACGACGGCCAGATTGATCGTGTAGCGCTGGCCCATGATCTGGGGGAACCAGCCGGCTTTTGTTTTCATGTTCAGCTTGCCCAGGCCGGAGGCCTGGCCGCGCCAGATGTTGACGCAGCAGGCGACAAGCTGAATAGCGACGTAGTTCATCATCAGCGTGAACAGCGTCTCATTGGTGGAGAAATGCGCCTTGAACCACGCGGGAATGAATCCCCACAGCGCGCCCGCCGCGATGCTGGCGGCGAGCATGGCCGCAAACAGCAGGGGCGAAGGGAGCGTGTTGCCGTAATAGACCATCACGGCTGCGGTGGCCAGCGCGCCCATGAGCACCTGCCCCTCCGCGCCGGTATTCCAGAAGCGCATCTTGAAAGCGGGCGCCAGCGCAATGCCGATCAGCAGCAGGGACGCCAGATCGCGCATCGCCCAGGAAAAGCGCATGCTCGTGCTGAACGTGCCTTGAAACATGGTCACGTAAACCTGCGCAGGATTGAGTCCCGTGACGAAGAAGATGAACAGCGCGTCGACGATCAGCGCCAGCAGCACTGCGATAAGGCGCACGGTGATTTTCAGCCTTGCGGACGCCTCCGCGCGCTTCACCACGCGCAGCAGCGGTTCGTGAGTGGATGCACGCATCAGGCGACGCCTCCCTTCTCCTGAAGCCGGGTCATCATCAGGCCGACTTCCTCCTTGGTGGTCTTGCTTCCCTCGACAATGCCGTTGTTTTTGCCGCCGCAGAGCACCAGAATCCTATCGCACAGGTCGATCAGTACGTCGAGGTCCTCGCCCACGTAGAGGATGGCGACGCCCTTCTTCTTCTGCTCATTGAGCAGATGATAGATGGTATAGCTGGTGTTGATGTCCAGGCCGCGCACGGCATAGGCCGTCATCAGCACGGAGGGACTCGCGGCGATTTCGCGGCCGACGAGAACCTTTTGCACGTTGCCGCCGGAGAGGCGGGAGACGGGCGTTGAGATGGAAGGCGTCACGACCCCCAGCTCCTCTTTGACCTCCTCGGCCAGATGGCGGGGAGCGCGGCGGTCGGCGATGGGGGAATGCCCCTCGCCGTAGCTCTTGAGCATCATGTTGTCGACCATGCCCATGGAGCCCACCAGGCCCATGCCCAGGCGGTCCTCCGGCACAAAAGAGAGGTGCACGCCCATGTCGCGGATGTC
>JAUNJB010000187.1 GCA_030535375.1 Clostridia bacterium
CGCGGTGCTGATTGCGCTGGTCACGGTGGCCGGAAGCATGCCGGCTATCCTGCAGGTGCTGCGGCTGCGCCCGGCAGAGGTGCTGCACGGAAGCAAGGCCTGAGTGAATGATGAAAGGGAACTGAAAAACCATGAGTAAAAGAAGAATGTTCCTGCGGATGATCACGGCATCCCTCCTGCGGCGGCGCTCCCGCATGCTGGTGGCGCTGCTCTCTATCGGCATCGGCGCGACCATCCTGTCGGGTCTGGTGACGATCTATTACGATGTGCCCCGGCAGATGGGGGCGCAGTTCCGCAACTACGGCGCCAATATGCTGCTCATGTCCTCGGGGGAGGAGGCATTGACACAGCAGGCGGCGGAGCAGGCCCTCTCCGTGATTCCGGCGGAGGAGCTTGTCGGCGCATCCGCCTATCGCTATGTGACGGTTCAACTGGTCAAGCGCCAGCTCTCCTTTGTGGCCGCCGGCACGGACTTTGAGCAGGTGCAGGCCACAAGCCCCTATTTCATGGTCGATGGAAGCTGGCCGTCGGGGAACCGCGAAATTCTCGTGGGCAAGCAGGCGGCCGAGTCGCTTGGACTTCGTCTGGGCAACGTGATTCAGCTGACCTACAAGCCCGAAACGGCCGTATCGGCCGGCGCGGAGGATCAGGTGGCCGGCGCGACCCTGATCGGAAGCGCCGAGGGCTTCGGCGGCGGACTGGTCGGTGTCACGGTGACGCTGGACGACGAGGCGAGGATCGCCTCCCTGACGGTGGACGCTTCCTCCCAGACGGAGGGATACGGCCTTGACGCGCAGGAGGAGGCGTTTACCCGCCAGTTCATCGGGCAGAGCCTGCCGGTTGCCTATGGGGATGGGATTGACGCGCTGTCCGGCGCCACGCTGACCTCGCAGGCTGTCATCGATGCGATCAACAGCGCTGGCAGGAGCGACAGCGGCGTGGCCTCCGGCGGCAATTCGCTCAACATGACGGTGGTCGGCATCCTGGATACCGGCGGCGAAGAGGAAAACTACATCTTCATGTCCATGGCGGATATGGTGGCGCTGACCGGGGAGGCGGACAGGCTGGACGTGGTCGAGATGAGCGTTTCCGCCACGTCGGAGGAGCTGCAGGCGTATGTGGATGCCATTGCGGAGATGGACATCGGCGTCGGGGCGCGGCTTGTCAAGCGTGTCACGAAGTCGGAAACGGCGGTGCTTGCCAAGCTGCAGGCGCTCGTCTGCCTGGTGACCGTCGTCGTGCTGCTGCTCACCATGATCTGCGTATCCACGACCATGATGGCCGTCGTCACGGAGCGCCGCCGCGAGATCGGCCTGCGCAAGGCGCTGGGCGCATCCGACGGCAGCATCCGGGCGGAGTTCCTCGGCGAGGGCATGTTCCTGGGCAGCCTGGGCGGCCTGCTGGGCTCGGCGCTGGGCTTCGGATTTGCGCAGCTGATCAGCGTTCAGGTGTTTGAGTCCTCCATCACCTTCCAGCCGCTGCTTTTGCCGGTGACGGTGATCGTGTCGATGACGATCTCGGCGCTGAGCTGTCTTCTGCCGATCCGCAGCGCGGTGGCGATCGATCCCGCGCTGGTGCTCAAGGGCGAATAACGAACAGAATTCTGACGAGGAGAGACGAATATGAGCGTGCTTGAAATGAAAAATGTCTCCAAGATTTACGGAGAACTGAAGGCGCTGGACAACGTGAACATCCGCGTTGAAAAGGGCGAATGGGTGGCCATCATGGGCCCGTCCGGATCGGGAAAGAGCACGATGATGAATATCATCGTCTGCATGGATAAGCCGTCCCTGGGCGAGGTGTTTCTCGACGGCGTGGACATCTCCAGGGAGAGCAGCAGGAGCCTGACCAACATCAGGCGGGATAAGATCGGGCTGATCTTCCAGCAGTTCCATATGGTGAACTATCTGACGGCCGTGGAGAACGTGATGGTCTCCCAGTATTACCATTCGATTCCGGATGAGGCGGAGGCGCTGGAGGCGCTCGACCGCGTCGGCCTCAAGGACCGGGCCAAGCACCTGCCCAGCCAGCTTTCCGGCGGCGAGCAGCAGCGCGTGTGCGTGGCGAGGGCGCTGATCAACCATCCCGAGCTGATCCTCGCGGACGAACCGACCGGCAACCTTGACGAGGCAAACGAATACATCGTGCTGGAGCTGTTCCGCCAGCTGCACGCGGCCGGTACCACGCTGATCGTCGTCACGCATGACCCGGAGGTGGCGGAGGCCGCTCAGCGCACGATCGTGCTTGAGCATGGCCGCGTTGCCCGCGAAGTCATCAACGAGCACTTTGGCGCGAAGAATTGAGGCGCGGCATGAAAGAAAAGCGTCTTACGGCGGCGGGCGTCGTGCTGCTGGCGTTGGGCTTGCTGCTCCTGATCGGGGCGGGAACCTTTCTGCGTCCGTGCGAGCATGATGACGGAGCCGTTTCAACCTGCTATTGGGCAGGCCGGATGATCAGGGGCCTGGGGGCGGTGCTGTCCGCGCAGGCTCTGGGGTTTGTGATCTTCAGACGCGCATCGGCGCGGTGCGCGCTGGCCCTGTCCATGATCCCCGTGACGATCCTTTCCATATTGACGCCGGGAGGGCTGATTCGCCTGTGCCTGATGGATTCCATGCGCTGCAACAGCATCATGAAGCCCGGCGTGATGGTGATCTCGTTCATCATGCTCGCTGCGGCCGCTGCGGCCGCGGTGACGGAGGGAATGCGCGCAGCAAAGGAGCGAAGAGAGCGGCATGAAAGCTAGTCATCTGCCCGTTTATAATCTACGGCACTTTCCGGTGCGGACGGCGGCGCTTTTGCTGCTGGTGGCGCTGCTGGCGATGTCGCTGTTTTGCGGCTCCATCGTGATCACAAGCCTGCAAAACGGCCTGGACAGCCTGAACGCGCGCCTCGGCGCGGACATCATCTGCATCCCCGCGACGGCGAGATCGAAGGTCAACACCGATAATCTGCTGCTGACAGGCACCACCGGCTATTTCTATATGAAAAGCGGCTATCTGGACACGCTTGCGAAGATCGACGGGGTGGAGCAGATCAGCGCGCAGCTTTTTCTCGCGTCCATGAGGGCGGACTGCTGTTCCGTGGCGATTCAGGTGATCGGCATCGATCAGCAGACGGATTTCACCGTGCAGCCGTGGATCGCGCAGAGCTATGGAACGGCGCTTGGGGACTGTGAATTGGCCGTAGGCAGCCGCGTGACGAGCGGCGTGGGGGAGAGCATCCGCATCTACGGGGTGAACTGCCCCGTGGTGGCCCGCCTTGCGAGCACCGGCACGGCCATGGATACGGCGGTGTACTGCTCGATGGACACGCTCCGCGCTTTGCTGGAGGCCGCGCGCGATCTCGGGCACAACCTCCAAATCGACGGCGATCCCGAGGATGTGATTTCGGCCGTCTATATCCGGGTGAGCCCGGATACGACCGTCGAGGCCGTGACGAACGACATCAATCTCCATGTGCGCAAGGTGGAAGCAGTTTCCACGCGAACCATGCTTTCCGGCATTTCGGACAGCCTGGACGGCGTGTCGGGAACGGTTTCCCTGCTGATTGCGGCGGTGTGGATTCTGGTCTTTGTCGTGCTGATTCTGGCGTTTGCGATGCTGGCGCATGAGCGCAAAAAGGAATTTGCCGTGCTGAGAGTGATGGGCATGTCAAGAAGGATGCTGGCCGGGACTGCGCTTGTGGAGACGATGATCCTCAGCGCGGCGGGCGGGGTGCTGGGCGCCGGAATGGGGGCGCTTGTGGTGTTCCCGTTCTCCACGCTGATCGAAACCCGGCTCGGCCTGCCCTATTTAACCCCGGATGCGGCGCAGATTGCCCTGTATGCGCTGCTGTCGCTTGCCGCGGTGCTGCTCATTGGGCCGCTTTCATCGGCGTGGGCGGTTTTTCGCCTGAGCCATGTGGACACCGGATTGATTCTGAGGGAGGCTGACTGATATGGAGCTGCGTGCCGAAGAATGTGAAAAGCGATACCTTCGCAGCGCGGGGGGAAGAAACTGGTTTTACGCAGTACAGCCGGCAAACTTCGCGCTGAAGGAAGGCCTGCTCACCGTGCTCATGGGGCGTTCGGGAAGCGGCAAGACGACGCTGCTGCAAATGCTGGCGGGGCTTCTGCCTCCGAGCGGCGGAAAAGTCCTGGCAGACGGCCGGAACCTGTACGGGATGAACGATCGGGAGCTATCCCGTTTCCGCAACGGACACATCGCCGTCATTCCGCAGGGGCATTCCGCCGTGGCTTCCCTGACGGTGCTGCAGAATATCCTGCTGCCGCGCACGCTGTATGGCGGGGAGGCGCCGGATGAGGAGGAGGCCCGGACGCTGATGGAGCGGCTGGGCATCGCGCAGCTGGCAGATGTATATCCGTCTGAGCTTTCGGGCGGCGAACTGCGGCGCATGGCGATCGTCAGGGCGTTCATGCAGAAAACGGAGGTTTTGCTGGCCGATGAGCCGACCGGAGATCTCGACGATGAAAACAGCCTGCTCGTGCTGGCGATGCTGAAGGAATGCGCCGCGGAGGGAAAGGCCGTGCTGCTGGTGACCCACGAGAATATGGCGCATGGGTTTGCCGACGTTTTGCTTGACATGAATGCCGGTATGCTGAGCGAGCAGCAGGCGCAGGAACGGTGAATTCGTTGCCGTTTCGAAGGGGCCCAGAAGCGGTAAATTCCGGTTGCGCTGAACCATGAGGCTGTAGGTGTCCCATGAGGGCTGTGCGGTGAAATGCGGGGATGTGGGATACGCGTTGGGATGGTTTTGCGCCTTTTGCGGGGAAGATGCTGCTGCTTTTGTATGAAAGGATCGGAAGTCGCCGCGGGTTTGCGTGCACAATCCTTTCTTGTGCGGGGAGGAACCCGGTCAGCGCGATGCCGAACACATCGATAAGATTGCGGCCTTTCTGTCGGGG
>JAUNJB010000188.1 GCA_030535375.1 Clostridia bacterium
TCACCGGCATTGTCGTCCCAGCCGTCGCCGGCCGTCTCCCCGGAGAGTACGGCCTCCAGCTCTTCCGGCGAAGCCGGCATGCTCATGCTGGCCGCCATGAAGACATATGTCAGCCCCAGGCCGAACGGATCGCCAAAATATGCAGGCTCCCCGGCCGCAATCACGTCGCCGAGCGCCAGCTGCGTGAGGTATTCCCCGTTCTCGCCGAGCAGGACAAATTGTCCTGCCTCGATCAGCCGGTTGAGGGTATCCTCGTCAAATGCGCTCGTATCAAGCCAGTAGACCGTCTCACCCTGGGAGTCCGTCGTCTGCTGGACGTCAAACGCCATCACGCCATCCTCCACGGCGAGTTCCACCCGCGCATAAAAAACCGGCAGAACATCTTCCGCTATGGCCGCAAGAGGCGAAGCAAGCGCCAGCATTGCGCAAAGCATCAAAGCCATCAGCCGGCGGATGATTCGTTTCATATACAATATCCTCCTTTTTCTTGAATCCATCAAGAACACAAAGGAAAAATGCCCGCACCTTTCCCCGTGCCCCAATCCACATGTGTATGATCCCATTGTAAAGCGAGAGGCCATTTCTGTCAACTCCGCGAGCGGTTTTGCCAAGGATTTGCTCCGCTTTCGCATGTATTAGACGAATCAAAAGCAGGGATTCATCCCGTATAAAGCGAATAAATAGCAAAGAAATTTTGAGTTGTGCGGCCCGTCCGCGCAAAAATCGGCAAGGAGTGTTCACCATGGACGACAATCAGCTCAGGGAGATCCCCTTTTCAAGTGAAACGATCTATGACGGGAAGATTCTGCACGTCGAGCGCTGGCAGGTGACCTGCCCCAACGGCCGTGCCGCCGCACGTGAGATCGTCGTGCACAAGGGCGCCGCGGCCGTGGTGCCGGTGTATGAGGACGGCACCACGCTGCTGGTGCGTCAGCATCGGGTGGCCGTCGACCGCATGACGCTTGAAATCCCCGCCGGCAAGCTCGACAGCGCGCAGGAAGACCCGCTCGACTGCGCCATCCGCGAGCTGCGGGAGGAGACCGGCCTGTCCGCCGAAACCATCACGCACATGACGACCATTCTGACCACCCCGGGCTTCTGCACCGAGAAAATCGCCATCTATCTGGCGCAGGGCCTGTCCCAGGGGGATACCCATCCGGATGAGGACGAATTCCTGGGCCTGATCCGCCTGCCGCTTGAGGATGCCGTGAGCATGGTCATGCGCGGCGAGATTGCCGACAGCAAGACCATCTGCGGCCTGATGATGGCGAAGGCGATCCTCGACGGCCAGAAGGGGCGGGCCTGATGTCCACCCTTCGGCCTCTGATGGCGGGCTGGCGCCTGCATGGCAGCCTGCCCGAACACATGATTCCCGCGGATACCGGGCCCTCGTTCACGCTGCCGGGCGCGCAGGCGCTGGCAGCGTTTTCCGGCCTGCTGGGCGACACGCCCGACGCGCGGCAGCCTGCGGACGAACGGGACCAGGGCGTGCCGCTGCCCCTGCCCTCGCTGATCCCGGAGGATGTGCCCGGGGAGGCCGCGCTCAGCCGGGAGATCGATTTCGGCGCGCTGCGGGGGGATTACGCCGTGCTGACCTTTGACGCGCTCTGCGGGCGCGGCGACATCTTGCTGGATGGGAAGCGCCTCGCGTCGTTTGACAGCGCGCGACCGGCGATGCCCTTCTCCCCCCTGACCGCAGCGCCCTGCGCGCTTGCGCTGGATTTGACCGATGCGCTGCGCCTGGGCCGCCGCCAAACGCTTTCCCTGCGCTTTGACGGCGCCCGTCCGGCGGGTGTACCGGGGGTAGTGATGCTGCGCGTCGCCCGGCACGCCTGTTTCAGGGATGTCTGCCTCGTGCCAAACGCCGCGCAGCGCACGGTTGCCGTCCGCGCACGGATCGCCGCGGAGCGGGAAGGCGCCTACGCGCTCCGCGTGCAGACCTCCGCAGACGACGATCCCGCGCTCTGCGCGGCGGCCTCGCTGTGGCTGTCCGCCGGCCATACCCGCACGCTCGACCTCACCGTGAGCCTGCCCGGCGATATTTTCCAGCCCGGAAAACCCTATGCCGCATCCTCGATGAAGATTCAGCTCTGGCGCAAGCCGGATACGGCGCATCCCTCCCCCGGCCCGTCTCTCCGCACACGCAGGCCCTTCTGGCGCGGCATGCTCAAAAAGACCGAAGCGCCCAGGCGCGTCAAAGGCAGCCGCGGCGCCCTGTGCGACAGTGTGACGCTGCTGTGCGGCTATCCCGGCGAAGCCGTTCGCACCTGTCTTCCCCTGACGCCCGCGGAATGCGCAGCAGAGCCTCGCGCCCTGCTGGATCGCCTGACCTCCCTGCACATACCGGGCGTTTTTCTGCCCGTTCCGGCATCTGACGCGCTCTATCGCGCGCTGACCCGCACGGGCATCGGCGTGCGCCAACGCGTTCTGGGGGACGAGGCCCTCAAGGCGCATCTGTCCCGTCTGCCATGCGTGACCTTCGAGGAGACGCCCGCCGCCGCGGAAGCGCCGTCGCCGATCACCTCCGCCTGGCAGATGAGCGGCGTCATCGGCCAGCGGCGCACCATTGACCCCAGCCTCACGCCCGCCGAATTGCTGTTTGAGGCCGCCGGCCGCGCCGTCGATCCCCAGGACGCCGGCGTGCAGGGCATCCTCGGCTGGCTGCGTGCGGTGCATGTGCGCATGCTTGCGGAAGCCGCACGCCAGCGGCGCTATGCCGGCATGCTCTGCGCTCCCGGCGAATGGGCGCAGCCCGACATTGCCGACGCGCTGCGCACCGCGTTCGCGCCGGTCCATCTGAGCGCGCTGCCGCTGTGCGGGGCATGGTGGACGGGTTCGCAGTTCAGCGCTTCGCTGTGCGCATTCGTCGCGCCCGATTTGCCGCGAAGCGCTCCGATGCGCGCGGAGGCCTCCCTTGAAGACGAGGAGGGCATCTGTCTCGCGCGCGTGGAAGCCGACTGCCCCAAATCCGGCGGTGACATCGGCCTGATACGCGCGGCGCTGCCGGATACCCCCTGCGTGCTGACGCTGACCACCCGTCTGATCTGCGGTGAAACCGTGCTCGAGGAGAGCACGCTGCCGGTTTACGCCGGCCAGCGCGGTCCGCTGGAAGCGGCATTCACGGGCTGACGCCGCGTTTTCCTCATCCGTCCAAGAGAAAAAGGAAGGATTTCATGCTCACGCCCTCCGCTCTGGAAGCCTGCTGCGCCGCCAAGCCCGGCGCCGTCCGCCAGACGCCCTTCGGCCCCGCGCCCGTCTGCTACAAGGTCGGCGGCAAGGTGTTTGCGCAAATCTACCCATACGCCGGGGACTACAAGGTCACGCTCAAATGCTCTCCCGACGAAAGCGCGCTCTTTCGCAGCCTGTATCCGCAGGCCGTCGTGCGCGGATACCACTGTCCGCCCGTGCAGCAGCCCTACTGGAATACGGTCTACGTCGAGCGGATCAACGAGGGCGTGCTGCTCGATATGATCGACATCGCTTACCGGCGCGTGATCGAGAAGCTGCCCCAAAAGGTGCGCAAATCGCTCTTCCCCGAAGACGTCCTCCCCTGATTGGGACGCAATGGATTCTAGTTTATAAAGCGGCGCCGCCGGAGTCCTCCGGCAGCGCCGCTCTTTCATCTTATCCTATTTCTTGAGAAGTGTTGGGCTGCCGGCCCGGGAAACGGAATCATCACGCAAGCGCTCCTTTCCGTTTCCAGACGCTTCGCCCGCCCGTTTCCGCGAAGCGGAGGCAGCTCAGGGCTCGCTTTCCTCCTTGACCTCAACCAGCGGCTTCATGTCCGCCTCCGTCGCCGGGCGCATGACAAATTCATGCGTGTCAAAGCGCTCCTTTCCCCAGCACTCATAGGCGCGCAGGGTGTACACGTCGTGCAGCTCGTTGCGGGCCAGCGTGCCCTCCTCCTGATAGTGGGTTGCCGTCTCAAAATCTCCATCCAGCGGGGCTGAGCCACCGCCGGAGGACAGGCCATCCATCAGCCGCTGCTCCCAGTATTCCGCCGCCGTGCTGTTCGGATCGATGAACTCAAAGAACAGCCCGTCGTCGGTCTTTTTGTACAGCTCGAAGTCTGTGACCGTGGAATCGATCGTGTAGTGAATTTCCATTGGCATGACCTCGATCAGCAGGCGATCCACGCGCACGCCGATGCTCTCATAATCGATGGGTTCGGTATTGACATAGGCATTGGCCACGATGCCGCTTTCCGCCGGTTCATCGGAAGCGAGCGTCGCCGCGGTCAGCGTCATGCTCTGCGCCGCCGTGATGCGCTTGTCCCGGTTGAGGGAGGCCTCGCCCGCCTCCGGGTCGTCATACGGCGTCAGGCTGACCTTGAGCACAATCTCGCGTTCGGGCTTCGTGTCCCCGTACTGCTGCTCCAGGTAGTAGGTCATCACGCCGTCCTCCGGGTTGAGCACGAAATCGAGCGCTCCGCCGACATACCCCTGTTCGATCTCCTCCGTATAGACGTTGGTGTTGAACATCTGGTCATATCCGCCCTGAGCATAGGCGTCCAGAATGGTGCGCGTGTCGTTCTCGTCCATCTCCGTGTACACCATCGTGATCAGATCCTGCCACGGATCATCCACGGAGGAATCCACACCCAGCAGCATCATCTTATCGCTCTTGGGTTTGATGTCGAGCGTCATGCGCAATGTGCGTCCGTCGTAATAGCTCTCCCGGACGTCCACCACGACGCCGTCCTCATCCATCGTCGTCACGTCCGTCTGCACGTAATTCCCGGCGTCCTCCGGGATATAGGCATGGTCGTACCGCGAGACAAAATCGAGTATGCCCGCTCTTCCCGCCGCGGCCAGAGCCACGGCGCATGTCGCCACGATGATCA
>JAUNJB010000189.1 GCA_030535375.1 Clostridia bacterium
TTCAATGAAAAACATGCTGCTCATCGCACTTTGCTCCTTCGCGCTCATGCTCCCTCTGGCTGCGGGTCTGTGCGAGGAGAATGCAAGCCAGGCTCAGCCTGTGTGGATTCCCGTGGTCCGTGAGGGCGCAGAACGCCTTGAATACGACGCCGTGTCCGCCCTGGAAAACCAGGGCTATCTGTCATTCGGATATGCCGGAAATCCAGAGCTGACC
Organism: Clostridia bacterium; assembly: GCA_030535375.1. Classification (GTDB taxonomy): domain Bacteria; phylum Bacillota; class Clostridia; order Christensenellales; family Aristaeellaceae; genus Ventricola. The sequence continues at coordinate 215 of JAUNJB010000189.1, forward strand.
GACTATCAAGCCGCTGTGACAGACGCCACGAAAAAGGCCCAGAAAAAGCTCGGCCTGTCCGTGACGGGCGAAATCGACGAAGCGCTCATGAACGCCCTGTCGCCCGGGTATACCGAACGACGCGAACTCGAAACACAGGGCTATGCGGTGCTTGAAGCCTGTGGCACGTATGTGCAGCAGCTTCAAGCTGATTTGCAGGCTCTAGGATATTATACGTATGATCTGACCGGATACTTTGGCACCAAAACGCAGGAGGCGGTGACCGCCTATCAGGAACACAAAGGCTTGACAGCAGACGGCATTGTCAGCCCGGAACTGCTCGAAGCCATCCACGCCGAATCCCAGTAATCCGTCTCCCGGATCAAAAATCACACGCCGAAAGACGGATGCGCGCTTCCTCCCTCCGCCCATTCGAAATCAAATATCATCTGCTGATATTTTACAATAGAGCAACCCTTTCTCCCTTCGATTTTTAACCCCCACCTCAGAAAAAATGAAAGGACGACAAAATCATGAAAAAGGCATGGGTCGTAATCGCAATCACCGCACTCCTTCTGATCGCAGCGCCCGGCGCGCTGGCCAAGAGCTACAGCAATGGCGATACCGCGGATGAGGTTTCCACCATCCAAAGGGCGCTCACCGAGCTCAACCTGTATTACACCGATATCACCGGCCACTTCGGAAACAAGACCGAAAAGGCCGTTAAGCTGTTCCAGAAGAAGTACGGCCTGCGGCAGACCGGCGTGGTGGATGACACGACGCGCGAACGGCTGTATCTGGCGGCGAATATCTCCTCCAGTACGGTCAGCAACTCGTCCGGCACCTCATACAGCACGTCGACCGTGCTGCGCAACGGTCAGTCCGGCCAGGCCGTGCGTCAGCTGCAAACGGATCTTCAAACGCTCGGCTTCTACTCCGGCACGGTGACGGGACACTATGGCAACATCACGCAGGAGGCAGTGCGCAAGTTCCAGCGCAAAAACGGCCTGTCGGCGGACGGCATCGCGGGCAAGAACACGCTCAGCAAGCTGAATGAGCTCCTCTCCGGCGGCAGCTCCACCGTCGTCCTGCCTTCCACCGGCACATCGTCCGGCAGCACCGCCTCTTCGTCCACCTCCACCGCGCCCATGGGCACCACGCTGCTCAAGCAGGGCATGAGCGGCGACGCCGTCCGCGTGCTCCAGCAGAATCTTGTCCTCCTTGAGTATTACGAGGGCACCGTCACCGGCACATACGGCCGTCTGACCAAGGAGGCCGTGCGCCTGTTCCAGCGGGACAACGACCTGTCCTCCGACGGCGTCGCGGGCCCCAAGACCCTGGCAAAGATCGAGGATGAGCTGGCCGCCCTCGCCAAGACCGAGGAAAACGCGAATGTCACCTCGAATCCCTCGGCGACCATCACGCCGCCCGCCGTCGTGACACCGACCTCCACGCCCGCGCCCACAACGCCCACCGTCTCCCTGGCCAATGTGGAAACGCTCAACACCGAGTGGACGCTCCGCCGCACCAGCCGTTCCGGCCACGTCACCCGGCTGCAAAAGGCGCTCGCAGCGCTCGGCTATTTTAAGGAGACGCCCACCGGCTACTTCGGCAGCGCGACGGAGGCAGCCGTCATCGCCTATCAGACCGCCAAGGGGCTGACCGCGGACGGCATCGCGGGCCGTGCAACGCTCAAGTCCATCAACTCGGATATCAAAAACGGCGTGACGGCCACAAACAGCGGATCGATCGATTGACGGTATAGCCGCCGCCCTTCGAAAGGAATTTTAATATGAAGCGAATCTATGCATGCCTCCTGGCCGCGCTGTCCCTGATCATCCCGGCCGTCTGCGGCGCGCAGACGTACTCCATTTCCGATATCCGCACACAGGCGGAGGCCGGCCTGCATGAAATGTACACGTCCGGCGGACAGGCGTTTCAGACAGATATTCCCGTGCTCGTTCCCTCATCCGATTCCATTCCCCTGATTCGCGTCGATCGGTCGGATGCGGAAATGGATCTGGAAAAGCTCAATGCGCTTGCGGGCGGCGCGCCTACCTGCGAGCCATACACGGAAAAGGGCTACATGAAAGTATTCTACACGCCCACACCGAGCGTAATCAAAGGCGTTCAGCCATGGTTTGTCCGCACCTATGCCGGCCAGATCGATGACGATACCCCTCTGGAGGGCGATATCGGCCTGACCTTCGGCGCGCTCTGGGCGGATATCCGGCAAAAGGCGGATGCGCTCTGCGGCGAAGGCTTCCGGTTTGAGTTTTCGTCGATCAGCCAGCCCGTCGGATACCGGACATATGACGCAGGTCAAGGGATATGGGGCGATTTTGTATCCGTCGAGCCCCGAAACTATACAAAAAATGGCATTGAATACATCGAGGGCGTAACCCGCCGCGTGGTTTTTGCCGCCCAGACGCTCGGCGGCATTCCGCTGCTCGCCGGGTGCAACGACGGCCTCTGGTATGAATTCCTGCCGGATGGCCGCTTTGCCCTCACCGTGACCCAAATGGCCGTGACCGCCACGCTCAGAGAGGACATGCCGCTGTGCGGTCTCGACGAGATCAAAGCGCAGCTCAGACAAAGGATCGAGGATGGCCCCACGCCCGTCGACATCGTGTACAGCCTGCGCCTGGGATATGCAGTCTTTGAAGATGGTGTAGCCTTTCCATGCTGGGTGGCAAGTGTGCACCCCACAAGCCTCGCGGATATCGAATGCGAATCTGAAGACTGGGTCTTTAACGCGCAGACAGGCGAGTACGTCGATTCTCTTGCACATTCTCCCGCGGCCATTCCATGAGATTGACCCATCTGCCATTGGCCGATGCAAAAATGCACGGTACACACCTTTCCTTTACAATCGTCCGCCGAATCCGCATCTTTTCATCTCCCGAACGTGCTCCATACGTTCGGGATTCTTCGTTTTCTGCCCGGAAGCTTGACGGGAAAAAGACATCTCTGTATAATTTCAAAAGGCACATTCCAATTCTCTGCTCAAAGAAACCCAAATGCAGCGGTGCTTTTTAGGAGGCCAAGCATGTTCAAACATCATCTTTCAGCAATCCTCAAGGGCATCCTGCTGCTCACCGTAAGCATCATCGTCGGCGCCCTGCTGATGATTGCCGTATACGCCATCCCCGCCGACGCCGTGCGTGAAAACGTGCGGGCCTCCATGGACACGCTGAACAGCGAGGGCCTGCGCTATGCGGTCATCCCCGGCTATTCTTCCAGCAGACTGGATAATTTCACCGACGCGATCATGCTGGGCAATATGATCATCGCGCCGTCGCCTAGCCTCGTGGAAAACGCCATGACCAACAGCCGCTTCACAGGCGGTCAACCCATCTCCGCGCTGAACAGCTATCTGGAAGGGGACGAATCCGTCGGCTTTGAAACCTACTCCCGTTATTGGCACGGCTATCTGGTCATTCTCAAGCCGCTGTTTTTATTCATCAATTACAACTCCGTCCGCGTGCTCAACATGACGGCACAGCTTGCGCTCGTTCTGTCCATCGCGGCGCTGCTCGGCAAACGCCGGTTAGGCCGGTATGTGATTCCTCTTTTCGCCGCGTATATGAGCCTTTGCCCCATCGCCCTGATGTGCTCCCTGCAATACTCCTCCGTATTCTACATTGCCTTTCTGTCCATGCTTTGCATGCTGCTCCTGCATGAGCATCTCGTCCAGATGGGCTACGGGCTGTTCTTTCTGCTGATCGGCATCCTGACAAGCTTTTTCGACTTTCTGACCTATCCGGTCATCACCGTCGGACTGCCGCTTGCCCTCTTCTGCGTATTGATGCAGCACGGCAAAACCCCTGTGCGCCCGGCCACGCTCATCTGTCTTGGCGCCGCATGGGCTTCCGGCTATGCCGGCATGTGGAGCGGAAAATGGCTCGCGGCGTCCCTGCTGACCGGACACAACAGCTTTGAAGAGGCCGGCTCTTCCATTCTCTATCGCTCCGGCGCACACACGGACGAGGGCGAACCGATTTCCATATTCACCGGACTTGAGTGCAATCTCCAGCAGCTGTTCAATCCATTGTTTGCACTGGTCTTCCTTGGTGTCATCGCGCTGTGCGTACTCCTTCTTCTGCGCAGAGGATTGAAACTGCGCCTTCTTCCGCGATATGGGCTACCCTATCTGCTCATCGCGCTCCTGCCCGCGGCATGGCTGATAACCACCTGCAACCACGCAGTGAGCCACACCTTCTACACCTACCGAAGCCTTTCCGTGGCGGTCTTCGCCATTCCCTGCCTTTTGCTATCCATCGCCGGGAATGGGCACTCCCTTCATCCGTTCCAATAAAGCCCTACGGGCCCCGGCCCGTACTCCAAGACACGCGGAGCTTCTCGCATTCAAACACACGCCCTGCGCTTGTGAAAACGGCGATTAGGCGGTGCTCATCATTTCCGCCACCACTTTTCACGGGAAACTTCGCACATCTTGGAGCAAAGTCCCTTCGATGCCCACTGCGAGTCGGCCGCTTTATCCGCCAGATTATAGTCATGACCACCAGTTAAACTGGTGGCATGACCTCTACCCTATAAGGGTCTA
>JAUNJB010000190.1 GCA_030535375.1 Clostridia bacterium
GCCCGCTGTCCGGTTTTAGCAAAAAAGCGCGTTCCCATTCCTCTGATGAGGATGTGAGAACGCACCTTTTGTTTTTTTCGTATTTAGCTCAACAGCAGGCGGTCGCCCTCCAGCTGCTCGCCGGCGGCCTTTTCGAAAAGCCCCATCAGATCGGCACGCGTGAGCTTCTTCTTCTGCTCGCCCGCGATATCCACCACGATCTTCCCCGCGTTCATCATGATGAGCCGGTTGCCAATCGCAATGGCGTCCTTCATATTATGGGTGACCATCATGGCGGTAAGCTTCTGTTCGGAGACGATCTTTTCCGTCAGCTCAAGCACCTTGGCAGCGGTCTTCGGATCGAGCGCGGCGGTATGCTCGTCGAGCAGCAGCAGCTTCGGCGTGCGCAGCGTAGCCATCAGCAGCGTCAGCGCCTGGCGCTGGCCGCCGGAGAGCAGGCCAACCTTGCTGGTCATCCGCTCCTCAAGCCCCAGGCCGAGCGTGCGCAGCTGTTCGCGGTACATATCGCGCTCCATCGCGCTGATTCCCCAGCGCAGCCCGCGTTTCTGTCCGCGCCGCATGGCGAGCGCCATGTTCTCCTCGATGTTCATCGTCGCGGCGGTGCCGGTCATGGGGTCCTGAAACACGCGTCCCAGATAGGTGGCACGCTTGAACTCCGGCAGGCGCGTCACATCCACGCCGCCGATTGAGATGCTGCCCTTGTCCACCGGGAAGACGCCCGCGACGGCGTTGAGCATGGTCGACTTGCCCGCGCCATTGCCGCCGATGACCGTGACGAAGTCGCCCTCGTTCAGCTGGAGATCGACGTCCACCAGCGCGCGCTTTTCAGTAATCGTGCCGGGATTGAACGTTTTCGCAATATGGCTGATCTTAAGCATGGGGGGCTCCTCCTTTCTCCTCGCGCTTCTTGGAGAAATATTTTGCCTTCCAATACGGCATCGCCAGGAACAGCGCCACGACCAATGCCGTCAGCAGCTTGAGATCGTTCGTATTGAGGCCGCGCCAGAGGACGACCTGAATGACCAGATAGTAGATGATCGCGCCGAGAGAGACAGCCAGCAGCTTGGTCGCAAAATTGTGGAAGACCTTGGAGAAGACGACCTCACCTATGATGACGGCCGCCAGGCCGATCACGATTGCGCCGCGGCCCATGCTCACATCCGCAAAGCCCTGATACTGTGTCAGCAGCGCGCCGGAAAGGGAGACCAGGCCGTTTGAGAGCATCAGCCCCAGCACGACATCCACATTGGTGTTGATGCCCTGGGCGCGGGCCATGTTCTGGTTAGCGCCGGTGGCACGCATGGAACATCCGCGCTCCGTGCCGAAGAACCAGTACAGCAGCGCGATGATCACCACCGTGAAAACCGTCAGCAGAATAATCGGGTTTTCCAGCGAGACCACGCGCGCATTGCGCGAGGAGACGAGCAGCTCAAATTTATTGACGCTGACCGCCACATTCGCTTTGTTGTCCATAATGCGCAGATTGATGGAGTAAAGCGCCAGCTGCGTCAAAATGCCGGAGAGGATCGCCGGAATGCCGCAGAAGGTATGGAACATGCCCGTCGCCAGCCCGGCGAGCATGCCCACCAGGAACGCCACAACCAGCGCCAGCCAGACATTGCAGCCGGCCGTGATCATCATCGCGGCCACAGCGCCGCCGGTGGCGATGGAGCCGTCGACAGTCAGATCCGCCACATCCAGTATCCTGTACGTGATGTACACACCAATGGCCATAATTCCCCAAATCACGCCCTGTGACACCGCGCCGGGAAGGGCATTCAGTAGCTTCGCAATCTCCACTCGGTCGTTCCCCCTAGTTTTTTATCATTTTTGTGTGCGGATACAAAGGAAACCAAGGAAGAGAAATCCGCCTCTTCCTTGGTTGAGCTCACACATCATCCGCTGCGGATTGCCTCCGCATGGCGGCTGGTTACTCGATGGCGATGTAGTCCGCCGGGATGGTCAGGCCGAGGGCCTCGACATTCGCGGCATTGTACTTCTTGGTGAACTGCGGCGCATACTCGATGGGCATCTGGGTGATATCCTCGCCGTCGAGCAGGATGCGGGCAGCCATCAGGCCGGTGGCATAGCCGATGTCGTAGTAGCTGATGGTCAGCGTCGCCACGCCGCAGCCGGCGCAGATGCCTTCCTCACCGGCGATGACCGGAACGCCCGCCGGGATGACGACGTTGGCGATCGTCTCGGTGTAGGCGGCCGCGGTGTTATCGGTCGGCACGTAGATCACGTCGCTGCCAGCCGCCGCCATCTCGGTGACGGAGGAAACGTCGTTGGAGTCGGTGAACGCATACTCGGTGCAGGTGTAGCCCAGCTCGGTCAGCGCGGCGCTCACGACGTTCACCTGGTAGATGGAGTTCGCCTCAGCGGAGCAATAGAGCAGGCCCACGGTCTTGGCATCCGGGAAGAGCTCCTTGATCATGGCCGCCTGCTCGGTGAGCGGGGCGAGATCGGAGGTGCCGGAGACGTTGATGCCGGTCACGCCGGTGAAATCGTCGATACCCAGCGCCACACCATACTCGGTGATGGAGGTGCCCAGAACCGGGATATCGGCAGTCGCGGCGGCGGCAGCCTGGAGCGGCGCGGTCGCGTTGGCCAGGATCAGATCCACGCCGTTGGAGACGAAGGTGTTGATGATCGTCGCGCAGTTGGCGGCGTCGCCGGAAGCGTTCTGCTCATCGATCTCGGCGTCCGGGATCTTCTCAAGCAGAGCATCCTTAAAGCCCTGCGTCGCGGCGTCAAGCGCGGCGTGCTGAACGAGCTGGCAAATGCCGATGGTCGTAGCGCTGGCGCAGGCGGTCATGGCCACCATCATCAGCACGAGCGCGAGGGTAACGATCTTTTTCATAAGTCATGTCCTCCGATGCTTACAATCTTCAAATCGGCATTGAGCCGAATTGTTTCTTCCTTGCGCCCGAACGCGTCCGCCCCTGCGGAGCGCATGCGTTTTCAAAAGCGCAACGTCATTATATCCCGGGATACAAACATTTGTCAAGATGGTTTTCGAATTTATTCTTTTATTTTCGCATTTTATCGAATTTCTTCGTCAAATCCGAGTTACATAAGTTGACAAAAAGTCTTTCATTTTTCCAATTAATTGTCAACCTTAGTTGCATATGCATAAGAAAAAAGGCCGAAGGGCACTGAAAACCCCTCGGCCTTTCGGCGTTTTGCAAAAATCGATCAGACCACGCCCTGAGCCTCCATCGCATCGGCCACCTTGAGGAAGCCCGCGATGTTCGCGCCGGCGACATAGTTGCCCGCCATGCCGTACTCCCTGGCGGCGTCGTCGATGTTGTGGAAGATGGAAACCATGATGTCCTTGAGCTTGGCGTCGACCTCGTCGAAGCTCCAGCTCAGGCGCATGGAATTCTGGCTCATCTCCAGCGCGCTGGTCGCCACGCCGCCGGCGTTGGCCGCCTTGCCCGGCGCAAAGAGCACGCCGTTCTCGCGCAGATAATCGGTCGCCTCCAGCGTGGTGGGCATGTTCGCGCCCTCGGCCACGGCAATGCAGCCGTTGGCCACCAGCGCCTTGGCATCCTCCAGCCCCAGCTCGTTCTGGGTCGCGCAGGGCAGGGCCACGTCACACTTGACGGTGAACACGCCCTTGCCCTCATGATACTCCGCGGAAGGACGCGCGGCGGCGTATTCCGTCAGGCGGGCACGGCGAACCTCCTTGATCTCGCGCAGCAGCGCCACATCGATGCCCTGCGGATCGTAGATCCAGCCGTTCGAATCGGAGACCGTGACCACATTGGCGCCCAGCTGCTGCGCCTTCTGCACGGCGTAGATAGCCACATTGCCCGCGCCGGAGACGACGACCGTCTTGCCCGCGATGTCATGGCCGTTGCACTTGAGCATCTCCTCGGTGAGGTAGAGCAGGCCGTAGCCGGTCGCCTCTGTGCGCGCCAGGGAGCCGCCGTAGGACAGGCCCTTGCCGGTCAAAACCCCCTCGTAGCGGCCGGTCAGGCGCTTAAACTGGCCATACATGAAGACGATTTAGCGCGCGCCTGTTCCGATATAGCCGGCCGGCACTTCGGTATCCGCACCGATGTACTTATGCAGCTCGGTCATAAAGCTCTGGCAGAACGCCATCACCTCGCGGTCGCTCTTGCCCTTCGGATCGAAATCGCAGCCGCCCTTTCCGCCGCCGATGGGCAGGCCGGTCAGGGAATTCTTAAAAATCTGCTCAAATCCCAGGAACTTGATGATGCCCAGATTCACGCTCGGATGCAGGCGCAGACCGCCCTTGTACGGGCCGATCGCGCTGGAGAACTGCACGCGGAACGCGTTGTTGACCTGCACCTGCCCCTTGTCGTCCACCCACGGAACACGGAAGAGCAGCTGGCGCTCCGGCATGGTGATGCGCTCAAGCAGCGCCTCACGGCGGTATTTCTCCTCATTGCGGTCAATCACCGCACGCAGAGAATCAAGCACCTCCCGCACGGCCTGGTGAAACTCCGGCTGGCTGGGATTTTCCCGAACCACGCGCTCATAAACCTCATCGACGTAAGACATAAAGATAAGCCCCCTTGTTTTATCTTGATGTGTCAGAATCTTGCACGCAGTTCATTATATGGGAATCGCTTGATTTTTGCAAGTGTTTTTTCGAAATTCTTCTCTTTTGTTCAGAATTTGCGGCAAAAAACTTAATTTTTTGCAAAAAAGCGCACTTTATCTCCCGAAACATGCATGCCGTTTGCTGCAAAAAGCGGCCA
>JAUNJB010000191.1:0-2846 GCA_030535375.1 Clostridia bacterium
TACGGGCTGACGGCCTCAAACTCGCCGCCGCAGGTATCGACCATGCGGAACGCGGGCAATACCTGCATCCTGCCGCGCAGCTCGCGGATAGACGCCTCGTCCGCGCCCACAAAGCGGCCGATGGCCTTGTCCGCCATGCCCATCCGCTTGGCCGCCAGCAGCACGTCCCGCGTCAGCGCGCCGATGCCGCCCAGCGCGCGGATTTCCTGCTCCATGCGCACGATATTCTGCACCTTTTTGAGGAACCAGATGTCGATCCTGGTGATATCGTGAATGTGCTCCATCGCCACGCCGCGCCGCAGCGCCTCCGCCACGACGAACGAGCGCTCGGTGTTGATCTCGTGCAGCCGGCCCTCGATCTCCTCATCCGTGAGCGCCTCCAGAGAGGGCACGGCCAGGCTGTCCATGCCCATCTCCAGCGAGCGCACGGCCTTGAGCAGCGCGCTCTCGAAGTTCACGCCGATGGACATGATTTCGCCGGTCGCCTTCATCTTGGTGCCGATGTGCTTGTCCGCGTAGACGAATTTGTCAAACGGCCAGCGCGGGAATTTGAGCACGACGTAGTCAAGCGTCGGCTCGGCGCAGGCATAGGTCTGCCCGGTCACACCGTTCACACTCTCGTCGAGCGTATAGCCCAGCGCGATGCGCGTGGTGACCTTTGCAATCGGATAGCCCGTGGCCTTCGACGCGAGCGCCGAGGAGCGCGACACGCGCGGATTGACCTCGATGACGTAATACTGCATGCTGTCCGGCGAAAGCGCGTACTGCACATTGCAGCCGCCCTCGATGCCCAGCGCGGAGATGATATTCAGCGACGCGCTGCGCAGCATCTGATGCTCCGGATCACGCAGCGTCTGGCTCGGCGCCACCACGATGGAATCGCCCGTGTGGACGCCGACCGGATCGAAGTTCTCCATGTTGCAGACCGTGATGCAGTTGCCCGCGCCGTCGCGGATGACCTCGTACTCGATCTCCTTCCAGCCGGCGACGCTGCGCTCGATGAGATTCTCATGCACGCGGGAGGAGCGCAGGCCGTCCGCGCAGATCTCGCGCAGCTGGCGCTCGTTCTCCGCGATGCCGCCGCCTGTGCCGCCGAGCGTGTACGCCGGGCGGACGATCACCGGATAGCCGTACTGGTCGGCAAAGTCGACCGACGCCTGCACATCATGGACGATGACAGAATCGATACACGGCTCCCCGATGGAGAGCATCATGTTCTTGAAGTCCTCCCGGTCCTCCGCGCGGCGGATGGAGTCGATCTTCGTGCCCAGCAGCTGAACGTTGTATTTTTGAAGGATGCCCTTCTCGTCGAGCTCCATCGCCAGGTTGAGGCCGGTCTGTCCGCCGAGGGAGGCCAGCAGGCTGTCCGGCCGTTCACGGGCGATGATCTTTTCGAGAGAGCCCGCGGTCAGCGGCTCAAGATAGACCTTGTCCGCAATCTCGGTATCGGTCATGATGGTGGCCGGATTGGAATTGACCAGCACCACCTCCACGCCCTCCTCCTTGAGGACGCGGCAGGCCTGCGTGCCGGCATAGTCAAATTCCGCCGCCTGGCCGATGACGATGGGGCCGGAGCCGATCACCAGCACCTTCTTGATCCATTCCTTCTTAGGCATGCTGCTCTCCTCCATGCTTCTGCTTGTCCTCGCGCACCATGGCGAGGAAATCGTCAAAGAGATAGGCCGTCTCGCGCGGTCCGCCGCAGGCCTCCGGATGGAACTGCACGGAGAACGCCGGGCGATCCGTATAGCGCACGCCCTCGACCGTCTGGTCGTTCCAGTTCACATGGCTGACCTGCGCGCCCGCGGGCAGATGCGCCGGATCGACCATGAAGCAGTGGTTCTGCGCGGTCACCGAGCAGGTGCCGCGGGCGAGATCCTTGACCGGATGGTTCGCGCCGTGGTGGCCGTATTTCATCTGCACGGTGCGCCCGCCCATCGCCAGCGCCATAAGCTGATGGCCCAGGCAAATGCCGAACACGGGCTTTTGATCCATCAGCTCGCGGATGGCCGCAATGACCTGGGGATTGTCCGCCGGGTCTCCGGGGCCGTTTGTCAGCATAACGCCGTCGCAGCCTCCGTCTATGACCGCACTGGCCGGCGTATCCGCCGGATACACCCGGAGCGTGCAGCCGCGCGCGTTCAGGCTGCGCAGAATACCACGCTTGAGGCCGAAGTCCATCACCGCGATCGTCAAATCGCCGTCGCCCTTGATCTCATACGGCGCCTTGCAGGTGCACTGCGCGACCTGGTCGTGCATCTCGTGCGCTTTGGCCAGCTCAAGATCCGCCTGCGTCGGCTCGCCCTCGACGATGCGGCCGCGCAGCGTGCCGAACACGCGCACGTGCTTGGTCAGCGCGCGGGTATCTACGCCATACATGCCCGTAACGCCCTGCTCGTCAAGATACCGATCGAGCGTCTTCTTCGTCTGCCAATTGCTCGGCACATCGCACAGCTCCGAGACGATGAAGCCGCGCATCCTCACGCCCTCGCTCTCATCGTCCAGGTCATTGATGCCCACATTGCCGATCAGCGGATACGTCATGCATACGATCTGCCCGCAGTAGGACGGATCGGTCAGCGTCTCCTGATAGCCGGTCATGCCCGTGGTGAAAACCACCTCGCCCGTGACCGGGGCCTTATGTCCAAACAGCGTTCCCTCGTAACGGGAACCGTCTTCCAGAATCAAAGTTGCCATCGGCTCTCCCCTTCTTTGCAAAGCTGATGAATAATCATCGTATAATCGTGAATATCAGCGCATATTATACATCAACAGCGTGCCGCCGTCAAGCGCCTTATGCGTCCGTGTGCAAAAAAGCGCGCTGTGCGCGCCCCCACTTCCGAAGC
>JAUNJB010000191.1:2946-4692 GCA_030535375.1 Clostridia bacterium
CAAAGTGTTTCTGTGCTCGCTGCACGGTTTTTCGCGCAATTCCCCATAAGTCAAAATGCGCGCCGTGCGCTCTCCTGCTTCCGAAGCGCTTTCACACTCCAAAGTGTTTCTGTGCTCGCTGCACGGTTTTTCGCGCAGTTTCCTATAAGTCAAAAAGAAAGCCGCCAAAGGCGGCTGTCAAATGGAAACAAAAGGAGAATGGGAAAACGGCACGCTCATCCGCCCAAGCTGCTTACGCACTGCGCACTTCATGCCGTTTCCTCCTCTCCATGTCATGCCGTCATCTTTGCTCATCGCTTTCGCGGCAATCCGTCACCTGTACATCATTTCCTCGCGGCGCGGTCCGTTGGAGACCATTTTGATCGGGCAGCCGATCTGCTTCTCCAGGAATTCCACATAACGGCGCGCGTTCTCCGGCATCCGGTCGAATTCCTTGATGCCGCGGGTATCGCACTTCCAGCCCGGCAGCGTGACGTACACCGGCGTACATTTTTCAAGCTTCGGCGTCACAGGAAACCGCTCGATGCGCTCGCCGTCGCATTCGTAGGCGACGCACACGGGGATCTCGTCGAGATAGCCCAGCACATCCATATTGGTCAGCGCGACCTGCGTTGCACCCTGCATCTCACAGCCATAGCGCGTGGCCACACAGTCAAACCAGCCCACGCGGCGCGGACGGCCCGTCTTCGCGCCGTATTCGCCGCGGTCTCCGCCGCGCTTGCGCAGCTCCTCCGCCTCATCGCCGAACAGCTCGGTCGTGAACGGGCCCGCGCCCACACAGGAGGAATACGCCTTGGTCACCGCGATGATCTCCTTGATCGACCACACCGGCACGCCGGCGCCCACAGGCGCATAGCCGGCCAGCGGCGAGGAGGAGGTGACCATCGGGTAGATGCCGTGATCGGGATCGCGCAGCGTGCCCAGCTGGCCTTCCAGCAGGATGTTTTTGCCCTCGCGGATGGCCTGCATGAGGTAGGCGTCCGTATCGGCCACATAGGGGCGAATCCGCTCCGCGAGGCCGGTCATCTTCTCGATGAGGGCATCCAGGTCAATCGGCTCCTTGTGGTACAGATGCGTCATCAGCGCATTCTTGATATCCAGCGCATGCGCAAGCTTTTCGCGCAGCACCTCCGGATAATACAGCTGACAGAGCTGAAGGCCGATCTTCTGATACTTGTCCCCATAGAACGGCGCGATGCCGGACTTGGTGGAGCCAAAGGAGTTCTTTCCGAGGCGCTCCTCCTCATAGCAGTCGAGCGCGACGTGATACGGCATGAGCACCTGCACGCGCTCGGAGACGAGGATCTTCGGCTGCGGCACGCCCTGGGCGACAACCTCGCCCATCTCGCGCAGAAAAGCCTCAATATCCAGCGCCACGCCCGGACCGATGACATTGACTACATTCGGGCTGCAAACACCGCTTGGCAGCAGATGCAGTGCGAAGCGGCCGTAGTCGTTGATGATGGTATGTCCGGCGTTCGCGCCACCCTGAAAACGGACGACGATATCGGATTCGGCGGCGAGCATATCGGTGATTTTGCCCTTGCCCTCGTCGCCCCAATTCGCGCCGACGATTGTACGCACCATGGAGGTTCAACCCCTTTCACAAAGAGAAAGCGGCAGCTGCCGCAAGTCGACCGTGTTTTAACCCAGTCGTTTATGATACAGGATATTATCTGTTCTGTCAAGGGATTTCGCGTTTTTTCGCGCGATATTGCGCCGCCTATATGATCCCAAGCTCCGCGC
>JAUNJB010000029.1 GCA_030535375.1 Clostridia bacterium
CGAAGGTTTCCGATGCCGCCTCCGCTGCGGTATGCACCCTTGAGGTCACCGGTTTCCAGCCCTTCAAGGTCACCGTTGAGGTGGACGACGCGGGAAAGATCGTGTCCGTTTCCGTACCGGAGCACAGCGAGACGCCAGGCTTCGGCGCGGATCTGATCGCGGATGCCGCCGTGTTTGATGCGCTGGTGGGCCAGGATATCGCGACGGCACAGATCGACGTGAAGGCCGGCGTCACGCTGACGAGCAACGCCATCAACGATGCGCTCGCGCAGGCCGCTAAGGAGGTGCAGTAAATGAAGGAACTTCGTAAAATCTTCATGAACGGCATCATCGACGAGAACCCCACGTTCCGCATGGTGCTGGGCATGTGCCCGACGCTGGCTATCACGACGGCGGCGAGCAACGGCATTGGCATGGGCCTTGCCGTCACATTCGTTTTGATCTTCTCGAATCTGGTCATTTCCCTGCTGCGCAAGGCGATTCCGGATCAGATCCGCATTCCTGCGTTCATCGTGGTTATCGCGACATTTGTTACCATCGTTCAGCTGGTCATCAAGGCGTTCCTGCCGGCGCTGGATGCGTCCCTTGGCGTGTTCATTCCGCTGATTGTCGTCAACTGCATCATCTTCGGCCGTGCGGAAGCATTTGCTTTCAAGAATAAGCCCGTTCCCGCCATGGTGGACGGCCTGGGCATGGGCCTTGGCTTCACCATCGCGATCACGCTGATCTCCGCTGTGCGCGAGGTGTTCGGCGTGGGCACGCTCTTCGGCGTTCAGGTGATGCCGGAGGGATATTTGCCGATGGGCATTCTGGTCAAGCCCGCGGGCGGCTTTATCGTCCTGGGCCTGATGCTGGCGCTGATGAACAAGCTGCTGCCGAAGAAGGCGTAAGGAGGAAAGAACATGAATGCAATTCTTACGATCCTGATTGGCTCGATCTTCGTCAACAACTTTGCGATGTCCCGCTTCTACGGCATCTGCCCGTTCCTGGGCGTTTCCAAGAAGCTGGAGACGGCGTTCGGCATGGGCATGGCCGTCACGTTTGTCATGGCTGTTGCCTCGCTGGTTGCCTATCTGGTCAACGAGTTCCTGCTGATCCCGTTTGGCCTGGAGTATCTTCAGACGATTGCCTTCATCCTGGTTATCGCCGTGCTGGTGCAGATCGTTGAAATGGCGATCAAGAAGATGTCTCCGAGCCTGTATCAGGCGCTGGGCGTCTACCTGCCGTTGATTACCACCAACTGTGCCGTGCTCGGCGTGGCCCAGCTCAATGTCACCGAGGGGTACAACCTGATCCTGTCCGTCATCAATGGCGTGGCTTCCGCGCTGGGCTATACGCTGGCTATCTGTCTGTTTGCCGGCATTCGTGAGCGTCTGGCCGTGGGCAACATGCCCAAGTGGATGGAGGGCTTTACCGGTGCGATGATCACCGCGGGCCTGATGGCTGT
Source organism: Clostridia bacterium (assembly GCA_030535375.1). Classification (GTDB taxonomy): domain Bacteria; phylum Bacillota; class Clostridia; order Christensenellales; family Aristaeellaceae; genus Ventricola. Next base: position 1,448 of record JAUNJB010000029.1, read on the forward strand.
GGCGTTTAACGGCTTCAGCGGCCTGATTTAAGCGTAGAGCGAGGGAGGAAATTCAAGTGAGTATAACTGCTATTCTGATCGCCGCGCTTGTCATGAGTGTGCTGGGACTGATTTTCGGCGCGCTGCTGGGCGTTACCGGCCGCGTATTCAAGGTTCCTTCCAACCCGAAGGTCGAAGCGCTGCGCGAATGCCTGCCCGGCGCGAATTGCGGCGCCTGCGGTTTTCCGGGATGTGACGGCTATGCCGCCGCTGTCGGAGAGGGCAAGGCCGAGGTTGGCGCGTGTGCTGTCGGCGGCCCGGCCTGCACGGCGAAGATGGCGGCCATCATGGGCGTGGAGGCGAATGCTTCCGTGCGCATGGTTGCGACCGTCGCCTGCCAGGGGCACAGCGACCACTGCCTGGAGAAAGCTGAATACCAGGGCATGAGCGACTGTATCGCCGCGTCCATGGTGAATGGCGGCACAAAGGCTTGTCCGTATGCCTGCCTTGGCCTGGGCACCTGCGAGCGAGCGTGCCCGTTCGATGCGATTCATATCGATCCGGCGAAAAAGATCGCCGTGGTGGACAAGGAGAAGTGCCAGGGCTGCAAAAAGTGCGTCGCGGCCTGCCCGCAGCATGTGCTGAGCATGCAGCCGGCCGAGCGCTCGGTTGCCATTGGCTGCCACAATCCCGAAAAGGGAATCGCGCTGAAGGAGAAGTGCGACCGTGCCTGCATCGGCTGCGAGGCGTGCGTGAAGGCGTGCAACTTTGGCGCACTGGCCATGGAAAACGGCGTGCCGAAGATCGATTATGAGAAGTGTGTGGGCTGCATGGCCTGCGCCGATGCCTGCCCGACGGGCGCCATGACGGCGAACTTCGAGGAGCGCAAGGAAGCGTATATCGATCCCGACAAGTGTATCGGCTGCACGCTGTGCACCAGGCAGTGCAAGTTTGATGCCATTGAGGGCGCGCTCAAGCAGAAGCACAAGGTGCTTGGCGCCTGCACGGGCTGTGGTCTGTGCGCGGCGAAGTGTCCGAAGAAGGCCATCGTCATGCGTGACCGCCGTGCTCCGCGCAACAAGATGGACAAGGTGAAGAAGGCTCCGGCTGCGCCCGCGGCCAAGCCGCAGGCGGCCGCCCCGAAGGCGCCCGCTGCACCTGCGCAGAAGTAATGCTGCCTCAAGGAGGAGGAATGGCTCGTGCTGTTCCTCTTCCTTTTTCTTTGACGGGACGCTTTGCGTACCGGCAAAAAGGATGAAGCTATTGATTTCTCTGCGGCGCGCGGGTATAATAAATAAAACTCCGTATGAAGCGAAAAGCAAGAGGTGCTGATCATGATCGATTTTAAAGCCATTCAGGCGGTGGACCCCGAGCTCGGCGCTGCGATGCGCGATGAGCTGATTCGCCAGCGCGAACACATTGAACTGATCGCGTCCGAAAATTTCGTCAGCGATGCGGTGCTTGCCGCGATGGGTTCGCATCTGACCAATAAATATGCGGAAGGCTATCCGGGCAAGCGCTACTATGGCGGCTGCCAGTATGTCGATATCGTGGAGAATCTTGCCAGGGATCGCGCAAAGGCGCTCTTTGGCGCGGAGCATGCCAATGTGCAGCCGCATTCCGGCGCGCAGGCGAATATGGCGGTCTATTTTGCCATGCTGAATCCAGGCGATACCGTCATGGGCATGAATCTGTCCCACGGCGGGCATTTGACGCATGGAAGCCCGGTCAATATGTCCGGCAAATATTTCAACTTCGTGCCGTATGGCGTCACGGAGGAGGAAGAGGTCATCGACTACGATGCGCTCGAGCGTCAGGCGCTCGAGGTTCGGCCTAAGATGATCGTCGCAGGCGCGTCCGCATATCCGCGAGTCATCGACTTTGCGCGTCTGCGCGATATCGCTGACAAGGCCGGATGCCTGCTGATGGTCGACATGGCGCATATTGCCGGCCTCGTCGCCGCCGGCGAGCATCCCAATCCCGTGCCGTATGCAGATTTCGTCACCACGACGACGCATAAGACGCTTCGCGGCCCGCGCGGCGGCATGATCCTGTGCCGGGAACAGTATGCCAAGGCGATTGACAAGGCGATTTTCCCGGGCACGCAGGGCGGCCCGCTGGAGCATGTGATCGCGGGCAAGGCCGTCTGTTTTAAGGAAGCGATGGGCGAGGAATTCAAGGCGTATCAGCATCAGATCGTGCTCAATGCCCGTGCGATGGCCGGAGAATTCACGCGCGAGGGCATTCGGCTCGTTTCCGGCGGCACGGATAACCACCTGATGCTGCTCGACTTGACGGGTACGGGCGTCACCGGTAAGGCGCTTGAGGCGCTCCTTGGCCAGGCGAACATCACCGCCAATAAGAACACCATCCCCAAGGAAACGCTGAGCCCGTTTGTGACCAGCGGCGTTCGCCTGGGCACCCCGGCGGTGACCACCCGCGGCATGAAGGAGCCGGAGATGGTCGAGATTGCGCAGATGATCGCGCGCATTGTCCGCGAGGGGGAATCGGCTGTCGCTCAGGTCAAGGAGGAAGTGCTTGCGCTCTGTGCACGCTTCCCGCTTTACGATGGCTGCGTAAACGAATAAAATATCTGTACAAAAGCGCATTGGATCATTTTCCATGCGCTTTTGTTCGTTTACGGTGAAAATGGGGAGCGGAAGGGAAGTTTTTTGTTGACAGGCGGCGGCGCAAAGGGTAAACTGATAAACAGGGAGTTTTGCCAAGAGGGAGGCGATGGTGACGGTATATCTGGATCACGCGGCGACAACGCCCGTGCGCGGGGAAGCGCTGCATGCCATGCTTCCATGGTTTTCGGAGCATTTTGCCAATGCAAGCGGCAGTTATGCGGCCGCGCGCGAGGCCAGACAGGCCGTTGATTGCGCCCGCGGGCAGATTGCTCAGGCCATTGGCGCAAAGCGCGGGGAGATATACTTTACCTCGGGCGGCTCGGAGGCCGATAATTGGGCGCTGCAGGGCATTTTGCGCGCTAATCCAGCTAAAAAGCACGTGATTACCACGATGATTGAGCATCATGCGATGCTGCGCACCTGTGAGGCGCTTGAAAAGCAGGGCTTTCGCTTGACATATTTGCCGGTGGATCGCAGCGGGCGTATTGATCCCGATGCGGTAGAGCGGGCTGTGTCGGAGGACACGGCGTTGATCTCCGTGATGCTTGCCAACAACGAGGTTGGGACGATCGAGCCTGTCGGGGCGATTGCAAAAATTGCTCAGGCACACGGTGTTGTGGTGCATACGGATGCCGTGCAGGCGGTCGGACATATTCCCGTGAACGTGCAGACGCTGGGCGTAGATATGCTGTCGATGTCCGCACACAAGTTCGGTGGCCCGAAGGGGATTGGCGCGCTGTATATTCGCGATGGCGTGCGCATTGACAGCCTGATCTATGGCGGCGCGCAGGAGCGGAATCTGCGCGCGGGCACGGAGAATGTGCCGGGGATCGTGGGCATGGGCGAGGCGCTGAGGCTTGCGTGCCTGGAGTTGCCCGATCAGATGGCGCGCGTTGCCCGGATGCGCGATGCCATGCAGGAAGACATTCTGCGCCGCATTCCCGGAGCGCATGTCAATGCGCAGGATGCGGACAGGCTGCCGGGGCATCTGCATGTCACGCTCGACGGCGCGGATTCCAACCTGCTGCTCATGCAGCTGGATATGGCGGGAATCGCGGCCTCCGCGGGCAGCGCATGCTCGTCCGGCGCGCTGGAGCGCTCGCATGTCCTGCTGGCGATGGGCGTCAGCGGCGTTCATCAGGCCGACATCCGCTTCACCCTGGGGGCGGAGAACACGCCGGAGGAGATCGGGCAGGCGGTTTCAGCGCTTGAGCGCATCATCAAAAGGAGTTCACATCATACATGATTTATGGAAATAAAGAGGGCATAAGGGATTCGTTGCTCGCGCAGATGGAGGCGCTTTACGATCTGGATCTCTCCCCGGAGGTCTTTGCGCCTGCGGAGCTGCTCGATGTGCTGGCAGCGTTTACATGTGCCATCAACCGCGAGATCAGCATCTATGTTTCCCGCAGCGGCGCGATTCTGGATATCACCATCGGCGGGCTGAACAGCGTGGAGCTGAAGGACATGCACCTGCGCCGCAATACGCGCAGGCTGAGTATGGTCCGCTGCATCCACACGCATCCGGGCGGCAATCCGCAGCTTTCGGATGTGGATATCAGCTCGCTTCGCTCGATGCGATTTGACGCGATGGCGGCCGTCGGCGCGCGGGACGGCAGAGCGACGGGCATTCAGGCGGCGTTTCTGGGCGAATGCGTGGGCGGGGTGAACAAGGTCTTGCTCACGGACATCGTGCCGGTGAAGAAGCTGCCCCAGCGCGCGTGGATGGATGCCATTGAGCGCGCGGACGGCGATGTGCTGCGCGGCGTGAGCAGCAGCACGCAGGAGGAGCGCGAGCGCGCTTATCTCGTCGGGCTGGACAGTGAGCGCTCGCTCGAGGAGCTGGCCCGTCTGGCGGATACGGCTGGCGCCGTTGTCGTGGGCATGATGCTGCAAAAGAAGACGCGGCCCGACACGGCGACGTATATCGGCAGCGGCAAGGCGGAGGAGCTTTCTCTCGACTGCCAGGCCAAGGAAGCCGATCTTGTGATCTTTGACGATGAGCTGAGCGGCGTGCAGACGCGCAACCTGGAGGATGTTTTGCGCGGCGTCAGGGTACTTGACAGGACGACGCTGATCCTGGATATTTTCGCGCAGCGTGCGCAGTCCCGCGAGGGAAGGCTGCAGGTGGAGCTTGCGCAGATGGCTTACCAGCTGCCTCGCCTGCTGGGGCACGGCGTCTCGATGTCGCGCCTGGGCGGCGGCATCGGCACCAGAGGCCCGGGCGAAACGCGCCTGGAGATGGACAGACGGCGCATTCGCAGGCGCATGAGCGATCTGCGCAGGGAGATCGAAGAACTGGGCAGCCAGCGCAGCCTTCGCCGGGCGAGGCGCGAGAAGAACAAGGTGCCGGTCGTTGCGCTGGTGGGCTACACGAACGCGGGAAAGTCCACGCTGCTCAACGCGCTGAGCGACGCGGATGTGCTCGCCGAGGACAAGCTGTTTGCGACCCTGGACCCCGTCGTGCGCACGGTCAGATTTCCGACGGGCGGGGAGTTCCTGCTGGTGGATACGGTCGGCTTCATCAGCAAGCTGCCGCATGCGTTGGTGGATGCCTTCCGATCCACATTGGAGGAGGCGCTGCTCGCCGATATTCTGCTGATCGTGTCCGACGGCTCGTCGGATGAGCTTCTGCATCAGCACGACGTCGTGCTCGAGGTTCTCGCCTCCCTGGGGGCGGGCGATAAGCCGACGATCGATGTGATCAACAAGGTTGACCTGATGGAAAAGGCGCCCGATTGGCCCGGAGCGTTGCCGATCAGCGCGAGGACAGGAGAAGGGCTTGACGCGCTGCTTGAGCAGATCAAGAAAAAACTCCAGGGGGTACAGCGGCCGCTGCGGGCGGATATACCGTATGCTCAGGGCGCGCTGCTCTCCATGCTGCATGAAGCCGGTCAGGTGACCGGTGAGGAATATACCGACATTGGCGTGACTGTCACGGCGATGGCGGATGAAGAACTCTTTGGCCGGTTGGCGTCCCGATTGGGGACACAGGCGGTTACATGGATGGACTAGAGACGCAGAAAGGAACGATGATATGCTTCCGATTCGAGCGATTGCCGCCATGGCTGTGGGGGTAACCATGATGTTTGAGTCCTGGGGATTTATGGTGCCGCACCAGGACCCCACCGATACGCTGATTCTTGTCAACAAGGTAAACAGGGCTCCCGCGGTGCCGATGACGCTGGTGAAGCCGGACGTCACGCCGACCAGGCCGGAGCTCTCCGAGAACATTTACATGCGGCCGGAAGCCGCCGCGGCATTGGAGAATCTCTTCGCCGGCGCGGCGGAGGAGGGCGTGACGCTTTATGCGACGAGCGGCTATCGCAGCTATTCCACCCAGAAGGCCATCTTTGAGCGCAAGCTCGAGAAGATGAGCGAGAAATCCGCCAATGCCAGCGTGGCCAAGCCCGGATATTCTGAGCATCAGACGGGCCTGGCGATGGACGTGGAGGGCGAGACGACCAAGGGAACGGGGCTTACCTCGGCCTTCGGCGATTCGCCTGAGGGCATCTGGCTGGCGGAAAACTGCTGGGATTACGGCTTCATCATCCGCTATCCGGAGGGCAAGACAAACATCACCGGGTACATCTATGAGCCGTGGCATATCCGGTATGTCGGCATAGAGGCGGCCAAGGAAATCCAGGAGATGGATGTGACGTTTGAGGAGTACATCCTCAAGGTGCGCGCGGACCGCATCGTATGGCTGGAAGGAGGGCAAGACGGTGAAAATGTGCAGTAAGGCGCTTGCGGCGTGCATGATGCTCGTGATTCTGGCCGCCCCCTGTGCTGCGGAGACGCTCGACCTTTCCGATCTGGAGGGAATCGATGAGGTACAGGCGTTTGAGGAGAAGACTTGGACGTACCCGATCCCCTATGAACTGCTGACAACCAGCGACTATATCGTGCTGGCCAATAAGGATAATCTGCTTGACAAGGACTATGTCCCGGAGGATCTGGTGAAGCTGACCTGCCGGAAGATCAGCTCCGATCCGATTCAGATGCGCGAGACGGCAGCCAACGCGCTGAGCGTCATGTTTGACGCGGCGAAGGAGGACGGCATCACGCTGTATGCGCACTCGGGTTACCGCAGCTATCAGACGCAGAACACGATGTATTACAACCGGCTCAAGAGCAACAACGGCGTGGATGACGGCATCGTCCAATACCCCGGCGCGTCGGATCATCAGACCGGCCTGGGCATCGACGTGATCAATAAAGCAGGCATCGGCAAGAAATTTACCAATGCCTTTGCCGAGACCAAGGAGGGCCAGTGGGTGGCCGAGCACTGCTGGGACTATGGCTTCGTCATCCGCTATCAGGCGGATAAGGAGGAAATCACCCAGATTAAGCAGGAGTCCTGGCATCTGCGCTATGTCGGCGTGCAGATTGCGCAATACATGCGTGACAAAAACCTCTGCCTGGAGGAGTTTACACAAGAGTGGAAGGAGGCCGTGGCTGCGTACGACGCTGCGGGCATGTAAATGAAGATCATCGATATTTCTCAAAGGATCAGCCCGGAGATGTCCGTTTATCCGGGCGATCCGCGCTTTCATAGCCGCACGGTCAGCAGCTTTAAGCTCGGCAACATGTGCGAGGTAAGTGAATTGACCATCGGAAGCCATTGCGGCACGCATATCGACGCACCGCTGCACATGATTCCGGGCGGCGCGCCCATCGAGAGCATGCCTTTGGAGAATTTCTATGGTCCCTGCCGGGTGCTGACGCTGCCCTGCGCCGTAATCAGCGACAAAATGCTCCAGGAGATGAATGTGCGCGAAGGCGAGCGCATTCTGCTGCGCACCGATCCGGAGGGAAAGTGGACGCGCAAGGGACGCTTTAACCCGGCCGTGATGAGCATTCGCGCGGCGCAGCTGCTGGCACAGCTGCATGTGCGCCTGGTGGGCATCGATTCGCCGACGGTGGAAAACATGGAGCAGTGCGATGGCGAGGTGCATAGAACGCTGCTTGCGGCCGGCGTGGCGATCGTAGAGGGGCTCTGCCTGGAGGAGGCCTCCGGGGAGCACTACATTCTGAGCGCGCTGCCTTTGAATCTTCCGGCCGAAAACGGCGCTCCCTGCCGCGCCGTGCTGATTCAGGAATAGATTGCAAGGATTTCCAATTGGTGATATAATAAAAGAGAGTCCCCTGGAGGTTTCCCATAACGCAAGAGAGAGGTGCATGATCCCATGAACATTCTTCTGACTGGCGGCGCGGGCTTTATCGGCTCGCACACGTGCGTGGAACTGCTTGATGCCGGGCATCAGGTCGTCGTCGTGGACAATCTGTACAACAGCAGCGAGAAGTCGCTCGCCCGCGTGGAGGAGCTGACCGGCAAGACGGTCAAGTTCTATCGCGAGGACGCGTGCGACGGCGCGGCGCTTGATCGCATTTTTGAGGAGAATCAGATCGACGCGGTCATCCATTTCGCGGCGTACAAGGCTGTGGGTGAGTCCGTGGCCAAGCCGATGGAGTATTACCGCAACAATCTCGATTGTACGCTCACCGTCTGTGAGGCGATGAAGCGTCACGGCGTGAAGCGCTTCATCTTCAGCTCTTCTGCGACCGTGTACGGGATTCCGGACCATATGCCGCTGGATGAGACCATGCCCACCAGCTGCACCAATCCCTACGGCTGGACCAAGTATATGAACGAGCGCATCCTGACCGATATCGCCCATGCGAATCCGGACTGGTCCGTCGTGCTGCTGCGCTACTTCAATCCGATTGGCGCACACGAGAGCGGCCGCATCGGCGAGATGCCCAACGGCATCCCGAACAATCTGCTGCCGTATGTCACGCAGGTTGCCGCGGGCAAGCTCTCCTATCTGCACGTCTTCGGCGATGACTATCCGACGCCGGACGGCACGGGCGTGCGCGATTACATCCACGTCGTCGATCTGGCGAAGGGGCACGTCGCGGCGGCGGACTTTGCAATGAAGCACACCGGCGTGGAGATCATCAACCTCGGCACGGGGCACGGCTACAGCGTGCTGGATATCGTGCATGCCTTTGAAAAGGTCAACGGCGTCAAGGTGCCCTACCAGATCGAAGCGCGCCGCCCGGGCGATATTGCCGAATGCTGGGCCGATCCCAAGAAGGCGAAGGAGCTTCTGGGATGGAACGCGGAGAAGAACCTTGAGGACATGTGCCGCGATTCCTGGCGCTGGCAGACGCAGAACCCGAACGGATACGACGACTGATGCTGAAGAGAGCCTTGAAGCTTATACTCTGCACGATTTGTATTCTGTCGGTTTTAAAGAGCGCGAAAGAATTCCGGGATGCCGAAAGCGCCCTGGAAGCACAGATGAATCTTTCGGAGAGGGACGAAGCTGCGGCGGACCGTATCGCGGTATTGAATGCTGCCCGCAAAGTGATGGAAGGCGGCGCAGAGGAAGATATTGATACGGTCGTGGCGGATTATTTTGCTCTGATCCGGGCCGGATACAAGGGTGAGAAGCCCAAGCACGTGGAGCTTTCTCCAGACGATGCGTATTTGATTCAGATTGACGGTCAGGCATATGATCGCACATGCTGATTCGCCATGATGATGAAGAGAATACGAAGCGAAAGATGGAGATCGAAGTGCTGAGAAATGGGCGGTTTAGCGGGTTTTTGGATGAGACAGAGGCAAGGCTCAATCAAATGATACAAAACGAATGGTAAAACCCGAGAAGGGCTGTCAGGATAAGAATCCAGATATTCTAAAAACGTATTCGCGGTTTCCAAAGAGGTGGCTGCCGCTGAGTCGGCCGCTGCCGGGCAGGATTCTTCCGGTCCGGCACCGGGAAAACGACAAATGCCAATGTGCCAAAAAAGATCATCCCGGGCAGGCGACGCTGCGTCCTGCCCGGGGTGTTTTTTCTTGACTTATGGGAAGTTGCGCGAAAAACCGGGCAGCGGGCACAGAAACACCTTGGAATGTGAAGTGCTTCGGAAACGTGAGCGCGCTCGGCGCGCCTTTTTGCGAGAAAGCGGTTATTGCGCCTTCATCTTTTCGATGCTGCGCGGTACGAGGAAGATGAGGATACCGCCGCCGAGGATGAACATCGCCATGACGGCCAGCGCGCCGTAGTTGGTCACACCGGTGAGCTGCGCGGTGATGCCGAAGAGCGCGGGGCCGATGACCGCGGAGAACTTGCCGAATACGTCGAAAAAGCCAAAGTATTCGCTGGCCTGCTCTGCCGGGACAAGCTTGCCGTAGAATGAGCGGGAAAGCGCCTGGATACCGCCCTGTGCCGTGCCCACAAGCACGGCCAGCACGAGGAAATCGGACATCTTGTGGAGGTTGTAGCCTACGGCGCAGACGACGATATAAGTGACGATGCCCAGAAGGATCATTTTGCGGGAGCCGACCTTTGCGGAGAGCCGGCCATAGATGATCGCGAAGGGGAAGGCGACGATCTGCACCACCAGCAGGATGACCATCATGTCCATGCTGTCAAGACCGCAGGAATCGCCGAATACCGTGGCCATATGGATGATCGTGCCTACGCCGTCGATGTAGAAGAAATAGGCGATGAGGAAGAAGAGAACGCTCTTGTTTTTGAGGATCATCCGGCATGTGGCGCCCATGTTGCGCATGGTGTGGGAGAGCAGATCCTTCTCCGGCTCGATGCTGTGCCTCTGCTGTACGTGGCGCAGCATGGGCAGCGTGAAGACGAGCCACCAGACCGCCGTCAGCACGAAGGAGAATTTGGTTGCCGTCAGCGTTGGGAAGCCGATACTGTCCCCGAACTGAATGAGCAGCAGCGATATCACCAGCGGAATGGTGGAACCGCCGATATACCCAAGGCCGTAGCCCAGCGCGGAAACCTGGTCCATCCGGGATTCGTCGGTGACATCGAGCAGGAAGCTGTCGTAATAGACACAGGAGCCGTTGAATCCCAGCGTACCCGCGATGTAGAGCAGGAGCAGCAGCTTCCAGTTCTCCGTCATCGCCAGGAAGAACGTGCTGATGACGCCCAGCAGCATGAAGCCTGTGAACAGCTTCTTTTTCATGCCCTTAAAGTCACCCAGCGTGCCCAGAAACGGGGCGAGCAGCGCGCAGATCAGCGTGCCGCAGGAGGTGGCGTATCCCCAATAGGCTGTGGCGTCGACATCGGCGACGCCGCCGGACACGGCCATTTCCTTGAAGAAGATGGGGAGGATGATGGCGGCTACGATCGTAGCAAACGCGGAATTGGCCCAATCGTAGAACATCCAGGCCTTTTCTTCTCTCGTAAATGATTTCAGCATGAGGGCCTCCTGGGATTCTTCCCGCGGTAGAGATGCAGATCGTTGTTGATGTATCCGGCGAGGATCTCGGTGATCTTGGCGTTTTTGCCGCCGCCGGCGACGATCACGTCGGCATATTGCTCATAATTGCGGATGTATTGATCGAACATCGGTTTGACGGTGGAGGTGTACTGCGTGGAGATGTTGTCGATCTGCCGTCCGCGCTCGTTGATGTCGCGCTGAATGCGGCGCAGCAGGCAGATGTCGGATTCGACATGCATGTACAGCCGCAGATCCATCATCGCGCGCAGCCTCGGATCGTAAAAGGCGTGAATGCCCTCGACGATGATCACGTCGTGCGGCTCAAGGAACTCGTCCTGCGCATCGGCGCGGCAGTGGCGGGTGTAATCATAGCGCTTGCGGGGGACGCGTTCGCCGGTCAGCAGGCTTTGCACATCCTCAAGCAGCAGATCGTGATCGAAAATGGAGGGCTCGTCGTAATTGAGGCCGCATCGCTCCTCGAACGTCAGATCGGGATGATCGTAGTAGTAGGCGTCCTGGTTGATGATGAGAATGCTTCTGTTGACCATGGTGGCGAGCTCCTCGGCGAGCGTGGATTTTCCGCTGCCGCTGGCTCCGCATATGCCGATGAATAACATGTTTGTGTACCGCTCCTTTTTCTGACGTGTCGGTTGGATGAGTTGTGAAAAGCCCATTGGGCGCGGCCAATCAGGCGTCTTCGCTTTGGAGGGCGGCCTCCGCCTCTTCCCACTGCTCGTAGAGCGCGGCCAGATCGGCCTGCGCCCTTTGATAATCCCGCTGAACCTGCGAGGCTTTCGCCGTGTCGGCGTAAAGGGCGGGATCGGCCATCTGGGCCTCAAGCCGGGCGATCTCTTCTTCCTTGAGCCCGACGGCCTTCTCGGCCTCCTGCGCGCGGACCTTGAGCTGGCGCAGTGCCTGCCTGTTCATCTTCTCGCGGCGCTTTTCCTTGTCAAGCTCCGTCCTGGTCTTGCCGGCGACGGCCTCCTGCTCGACGGGACGATTCTTCTTTTCCAGATAGTCGTCATAGTTGCCCATGTATTCCGTCACACCGCCCGGCTGCATTTCGATGATGCGATCCGCGATGCGGTTGATGAAATAGCGGTCGTGCGAAACGGTGATGATCGTGCCGCCAAAGCCGGAGAGTGCGTCCTCCAGCACTTCACGGGAATCCATGTCCAGGTGGTTGGTCGGCTCGTCGAGCAGCAGAAGGTTGTCCTTGCGCAGCATGAGCGCCGTCAGCGCAACGCGCCCCTTCTCGCCGCCGGAGAGCGTCCTGATCGGCTGGAATACGTCGTCCCCCGTGAACAGGAACATGCCCAGTGCGCCGCGCACGTCGGACTGCTCCATTCTGGGGAACCGGTCCCACACCTCGTCAAGCACCGTCTTTTCCGGATGCAGCGCGCTTTGATGCTGATCATAGTAGCCGATATCCACGTTGGAGCCGTAGCGGATGTCGCCGGTATCGGGGGCTTCGTCGCCCGTGATCAGCTTGATGAGCGTCGATTTGCCCACGCCGTTGGGGCCGATCAAAGCGATGCGGTCGCCCGCGCGAACGTGCAAAGAGAAGCCCTGGAACAGATGCTTGTCGCCGAATGATTTGCTTACGCCGTTGATTTTGAGTACGTCCTCGCCGGTGCGCCTGCGCGCCTCAAATCTGAAATGAATTGCGCGCTCGTCGACCGGCTTTTCAAGCTTCTCCATGCGGTCGAGCGCCTTTTCCCGGCTCTCGGCCGCGCGGATGGACTTCTCCCGATTGTACATGCGGTAACGCGCGATGATCGCCTGCTGGCGCTCGATCTCCTTTTGCTGAAGCTCATAGGCGCGCATGCGCGTCTCAAAGCGCTCCTGGCGCTGGGCGATATACCGGGTGTAATTGCCGCCGTACTGTTCGGCATTGCCCATGAGGATTTCCACGATGCCGGTACACACGTGGTCAAGAAAGTAACGGTCGTGGGAGATGACCAGCACGCTGCCCCTGTAGGCGGAAAGATAATTCTCCAGCCAGCCGAGCGTTTCCATATCCAGATGGTTGGTCGGCTCGTCAAGCAGCAGCAGATCCGGTTTTTGCAGCAGAAGCCGTGCCAGGCAGAGGCGGGTTTTTTCGCCGCCGGAAAGGGAATCGACGTTTTGCTCGTATTGAGCGGGCGCAAAGCCCAGGCCGTTGAGTACGCCGGAAACCATACTCCGCCAGCTGTATCCGTCGGACTCCTCAAAGGTGCGCAGCAGCCGGTCGTAATCGGAGGAAAGGCGGCTAAAGCGCGAGGCATCCTCATGCGCTTCCGCCATTTCGGCCTCCAGCGCCCTCAGCTTCTTTTCCATCTCAAAGACGGGCTCGTAGACCTTTTCCAGCTCGGCCCAGACGCTTGAGCCGTGTGTCACCATATCCTGCTGGGCCAGATAACCGATGCGCGTGCCGCGCACGATCGACAGTTCCCCGCTGTCCTGTGTGTCAAGCCCGGCGATGATGCGCATCAGCGTGGATTTGCCGCAGCCGTTCACGCCGACCAATCCGATGCGGTCGCCCTGCTGGATGGTGAAGGACACATCCCTGAGCACGGCGTTGACGCCAAAGGACTTGGCGATGTTCTGCGCGGACAAAGCGATCATAGCAAATTACCCCTGTTCTTTGAAAATTGCTTTCATGGAGATATACACACTTTTTTATTATACGACACCATGGCCTGGGAAGCAAGGCAATTCTGTGCGGGCGCGCGGGACATTCGCCAAAAATTTCATCGCAAGAAGGGTTGCAAGGCGTCGGAAAAATGAGTATAATAAAAAAGGTCAAAGAAAGTTAAACAAGCGAGGTGTTACTCATGAGGCTGCTCAGCGATTCGATTGAGGATTTTATCAAGGCCCTCATGGAAGATGAGACAAGAGAGATCGAGTTGCGGCGCAACGAGCTGGCGGAGCATTTTCAGTGCGCCCCGTCGCAGATCAATTACGTGCTGGCGACGCGCTTTACGCCGGATCACGGATATGTGATCGAGTCGCGGCGCGGCGGCGGCGGATATATCCGCATCATGAGGCTGGCGTCCACCAGCAGGGAGGAGCTGCTTCAATCGCTGTATCAGCGGATCGGCATGTCGATCAGCGCGTCGGATGCGGCGCGGATTGTGGAGCATTTGAAAACGGAAAAGATCGTGTCGCCCGATGAGGCAGACCTCATGCTGGCGGCGCTCTCTCCGCAGGCTGTTCCGCTGCCCTTGAGCATGAAGGATTCGCTGTGTGCGGGAACGCTGCGCAGCATGATCCTCGCATTGGCCAAGCGCCGCCCCTCGGTATGATGCCGGGCGGCAAGGAGGGAAGCTTTGTTGAATATTCCGAAAGGATTTACGCAGGGTGCCACAAAGGCCCTGATTCAGGCGCAGATCAGCGCCGCTTCGATGGGGCATGAAAAGATGGGCACCGGCCATATCATCATCGGTCTGAGCCGCGTGAGCGACGAGCTGACGCGCTGTATCCTCGGCGATACCACGGCCAGGGAGATCGAGCAGGCCGTATTCGAACGCTACGGGCGGGGAGAGGTCGGCTTTTCCCGGATTACCGGTCTGACGTCGCACGCACAGCGGGTGCTGCTGCGCTCGCTCGCGTATGCCAATCCGGAGAAGAAGACGCTTGCGGCCGTCGCCCATATCTGGCAGGAGCTGCTCCATGAGGACGGCTGCACGGGCCTTAGCGTGCTGCTGGCCCTTGGAAAGACCGTCGACGGCATGCGCAAGGCCCTTGTCAACGCCGTGGGAGAGATCGAGCGGCCACTGGGCGCCAGGAGCATCGCGCCTTCTGACAAGCCGGTGACCCGCCAGGAGGCGGAAGCCATTCAGAGCGCGCCTGCCCAGACACAGCGGGACAGCGAAAAGAAGCCGCAGGCTCTTGACGCCTATGCCCGCAACCTGACGCAGGCGGCGGCAGACGGCGAGCTTGAGCCGCTGATCGGCCGGGAGGCGGAAGTCGATGCGATGATCCGCGTGCTCGGCAAGAAAACCAAGAACAATCCGCTGCTCATCGGTGAGCCCGGCGTGGGCAAGTCTGCGCTGGCGGAGGGACTCGCGCAGCGCGTTGCGCAGCGCGACGTGCCGCCGATGCTTCAGGATGTGCAGATTTATGCGCTTGATATGACCCAGCTGATCGCGGGCAGCAAGTACCGCGGTGAGTTTGAGGAGCGTATCAGGAATGTGCTCACCAATGTGAAAGAGCAGGGCAACGTCATCCTCTTCATCGACGAGCTGCACACGCTCATCGGCGCGGGCAGCAGCGAGGGATCGCTTGACGCGGCGAATATTCTCAAGCCCGCCTTGGCAAGGGGCGAGGTGCGCGTGATCGGCGCGACAACCTATAAGGAATACAGCAAGTACGTCGAAAAGGACGCCGCGCTGGCCCGCCGCTTCCAGAGGATCGACGTGCGCGAGCCCGACAACGCGCAGACGCTGGAAATCCTCAGCGGCCTGCGTCCGCGCTATGAGGATTATCACCACGTGACCATTTCGGACGATGCGCTGATCTCCGCGGTGGAGCTCTCCGCGCGCTATGTCACCGACCGCTATATGCCGGACAAGGCGATCGACCTGATCGACGAGGCGGCGTCCATGGCGAAGCTGAGCGGCTGGCATCAGGACAGAATTCCGATGCCGACGCTTCCGGCGGGCAGGGATTCCGGGGATGATTCCGCTGAGCACGAGGAGCAGGCGCCGCTGGCCAATCGATTGTCGGATGTCGTCATCCACGCGGATGAGGTTGCCCGGGTCGTCTCCCAGTGGACGGGAATCCCTGTGGAGCGCGTCGGCATGCGCGGGCAGGAGGACGTGCTGAACCTGGAGGAAAAGCTCTCCCGCCGCATCGTCGGTCAGGAGGAAGCCGTGAGCGCGATGGCCAGGGCGCTGCGCCGCTCGCGCGCCGGGCTGAACGATCCGACAAAGCCGCTTGGCGTGTTTATGCTGCTTGGGCCGTCCGGCGTGGGCAAGACCGAGCTGTGCAAGGCGCTGAGCGAAGCGCTGTTTGGCAGCGAGGAGGCGATGATTCGCATCGATATGTCCGAGTACAGCGAGGAGGCGACGGCCTCCAGGCTGATCGGCTCGCCGCCGGGCTATGTCGGCCACGGCGAGGGCGGCCAGCTGACGGACGCTGTGCTCAAGCGGCCTTACAGCGTCGTGCTCTTTGACGAAATCGAAAAGGCGCATCCGAAGATATTCAGCCTGCTGCTCCAGCTGCTTGATGATGGGCAGCTCACTGACAGCGTGGGCCGCAAGGTCAATTTCAGGAATACCATTGTCGTCATGACATCCAATGCCGGCGTGTCCTTTGACATGGATAAGCGGCTTGGCTTTGTCACGGGGCATGCGAATGCGCAGGAAAGCGATCACAGCCGCGCGATCCTCGCGCAGGCGAAGCAGACCTTCCGCCCGGAGTTCCTCGGCCGTATCGACGAGATGATCGTCATGCACAGTCTCACCCAGGAGGACGGCAGGCGTATCGCCGGCCTGATGCTCGGGCGCATTGTGCAGCGGCTGGCGCGCCAGGGGATCATGCTCGAATTCGAGGATGACGTCCCCGCGCTTCTCGCCGAGCTGGGGGTCGACGCGATGAGCGGCGCGCGCAATCTGCGCCGTGTGATCGCCAAGCGCGTGGAAGACCCGCTCAGCGACCTTCTGCTGCGCAGCCGTCCGGCGGATGGGCGTGTCGCCCTGCGGGTTGCCGGCGGCGAGATCGAGCTGTGCACGCATGAGGAGGCACTGGCGACTCTATGACAAACAAGAAGCGGGCGACCGGCCCGCTTTTTTGATTGGTATGGGGAGCGTTTGGCCCTTGCACCCGGTGCCCAGATGATTTACAATAGAGGGGAAATATACAAGCGAGAGGGTAAGGCTTATGAATCACGTCAGCAAGGCGCGCCGGCTGTGCCGGGCGCTTCCGGAGGCGGTCGCCTTTCTCTGTGCGGGTGCGATGCTCTTCGTGCTGCCGCTGCTGTTTCATGACGCCTTTTTTGATATTAACCGCGTCAAGGTCGGCTTTGTGCTGCGGGCCGTGCCCGTCTTTGCTGCGGCGATGGTGCTCGCGTGGATCATACGCGGCTGCGCCGGGGGAAAGGGCGCACCCTGGAAGGACATCGCCCGGCCCTGCGCGGCGCTGCTTCTCTTTCTGCTTGCCTGCGTGGCTTCCAGCGCGCGGGTGGGATTCAGTTCCGACGTTTTAACGGGCAGCGAGGGAAGGTATTGCGGGCTGTGGTTTTTCCTCGCATGCGGCGCGGCGTTTTTTGTCATCGCCGCGGGCGCGCTTCGCGGAAAAGCGCTGATGATGTGGACCCTGATTGCCGCGTCGGTTTGTTCGGCGCTTGGCTTTGCGAATGCACTGGGGATCGATCCGCTCGGCTTTTATGCGGAAATCCGTCCCGGTCAGGAATCTGCGTTTCTCTCTACGATCGGGCACTTCGATTTTTTCGGCACGTATCTGGTGATGATGCTGGGGCTGGCCGGCGGGCTATGCATCTTTGCGTCCGGCGCGAAGGAGCGCGCCCTTGCATCCGTTTGTGCGGTCATCATCGCATTCGGCGCATCGGCCTCGCGCACGGACAGCGCGTTTCTGGGGATGCATCTGGTCTGCGCTGCGCTGCTTGCGCTATCCGGCGGGAGCCTTTCCGCCATGGCGCGCGCTCTTGTGCTTTGGGCCGTCTGCTTTGCCACGCTGCCGGTGACCCGGGCGGCGCTTGCACACAGCCTGTATGACGCGGCATTTTCCGGCCTGCCGCTGCTCCTTTGCGAGAAGGGCATCGCGCTGATTCTGAGCGGGCTTTTGCTGATGGCGGGGGCCGCCTGTATGACGCTTGCAGGGCGCGGCGCGCGCGCGCCAGGGCAAAAGCGCATGATGATCGCCGTCATGCTGGTGCTGGTGCTGGCGGCCCTTGCGCTGCTTGGCGTCATCGTTTACTTTACCGCGTTTGATTCTCAGGCGGACCTTGGATCGGCGAGCACCTTCCTGCACTTCAGCGATGAGTGGGGATCTCTCCGCGGATTCGTCTATCTGCGCGCCGTGCGGGCATACGCCGATTTCACGGCGGCCGAGAAGCTGCTTGGCAAGGGGCTTGACACCGCCAGGGCCATTCTCACGCCGTATTTTGACAATCCTGCCGGGCTGGCCAGCGGCGTATTCAACGATGCGCATTGCCAGCCGCTCCAGCTGCTGATCACGGGCGGACTGCTGACCGCGCTGGCGTTTGCCGCGTTCTATCTGTCGATGCTCGCAGCGCTTGTGCGACGCGCGGGAGACGATCCGATCCTGTGCGGCGCGCTTGCCGCGCTGTTTGGCTACGCGCTGATCATGCTGCTCAATGTGACGCAGCCCATCCTGATTTCCACATATCTGTCCGTCGCGGCGCTTGCCGCCTCGCGCATCCGCTATCTGTCACGCAAAGGAGGAGGGTGGCCGAATGAATCTTGAACAGCTCCTCGGGCGGCTCAAAGGCACGCCGTCCTTCATGGAAAATGTCACGCACTGGGAGACCATACCGGCGCGCGACGCCGTGTATGAGGATTTTCCGGCGTCGCTCGATGCGCGCATCCCGCCCGTGCTTGCGGCGCGCGGGGTATACCGGCTTTATAGCCATCAGCGCCGCGCGTTTGATCTTGCGCAGGAGAGAAAGGACATCTGTGTCGTCACGCCGACCGCCTCCGGCAAGACCATGTGCTACAATCTGCCGGTGCTCAGCACCATCCTGCGCGAGCCGGATGCGCGCGCGCTCTATCTGTTTCCGACAAAGGCGCTGTCCGCGGATCAGGTATCCGAGCTCTATGAGCTGATCGAGGCCATGGGCGTCGATGTCAAGACCTATACCTATGATGGCGATACGCCCGCAGCCGCGCGCAGGCAGGTGCGCCAGGCGGGGCACATCGTCGTCACCAATCCGGATATGCTGCACTCCGGCATCCTGCCTCACCACACGAAATGGGTCAAGCTGTTTGAAAACCTGCGCTATATCGTCATCGATGAGATCCATGCCTATCGCGGCGTGTTCGGCTCAAACCTTTCCAATGTCATCCGCAGGCTTCTGCGCCTGTGCCGGTTTTACGGTTCGAATCCGCAGTTCATCTGCTGCTCTGCGACGATCGCCAATCCCGGCGAGCTGGCTCAGACGCTGATCGGCAGACCGGTGGAACTGATCGATCAGAGCGGAGCGGCCAGCGGGGAAAAGCACGTCGTCTTCTACAATCCTCCTGTTGTCAATCGCCAGCTCGGCGTGCGCAAGTCCGTCTTGCAGGAGACGCTGCGCATCGCCGCCATGCTGGTGGACAACGACATCTCCACCATCGTCTTCGGCAAATCGCGCCTGACGGTCGAGGTGCTCACGCGCCATCTCAAGGAACGCGTCAAAGACCCGCTTGGCAATGCGGGACGCGTGAGGGGATATCGCGGCGGCTATTTGCCGACGCTGCGGCGGGAGATCGAGCAAGGGCTGCGCAGGGGAGATATCCGCGCGGTCGTCTCCACCAATGCGCTGGAGCTGGGCATCGACATCGGCCAGCTCGATGCCTGTGTGATGTGCGGCTATCCCGGCTCCATCGCCAGCACCTGGCAGGAGGCCGGGCGTGCCGGCAGGCGCAAGAATACGTCGCTGACGGTGGTCGTCGCCTCCTCCTCGGCTCTGGATCAGTACATCGTCACGCATCCTGATTACTTCTTTGGGCAGTCGCCGGAGAATGCGCTCGTTCACCCGGACAATCTCTATGTGCTGCTCAACCATGTCAAGTGCGCGGCGTACGAGCTGCCCTTTGAAGAGGGGGAGAGCTATGCCCCCGGCGTATCCACGCAGGAGCTGCTCGAATATCTGTGCGAGGAGCGGATTCTGCATCTGACAAACGGCCGGTACTACTGGATGGCCGAGGAATTCCCGGCGGCCGATCTGTCGCTTCGCTCCGTGACGAGCGAGAATTTCCTCATCATCGACATCACGAACGCCGCGCACCGCGTGGTCATAGGCGAGATGGATCGCTATACCGTGCCGATGCTACTGCACGAGCACGCCATCTATATGCACGAGGGACAGCAGTACCAGGTGGAGAAGCTCGACTTCACCGAGAAGAAGGCCTATGTCCGCAGCGTGGACGTGGATTACTACACGGATGCGGATCTCAATACCAGCATCAAGGTGATCGACGTGCTCAAGGATCAGCCGTTGGGCGGCGGTACGCTCGCCTATGGCGAGGTGGTCGTTACGTGGCTGGTGACGATGTTCAAAAAGTTTAAGCTCGATACGCAGGAGACGCTGGGCTTTGGCCCCGTCGATCTGCCGGAATTGGAGATGCCGACCAACGCCTGCTGGTGGGCGCTTGACGATGGCATGACGGGCGGGCTGTCGATGGACGATCTGCAGGGCGGCATGCTGGGCATCGCCAACGCTCTGCGCCAGATCATCCCCCTGTATCTGATGTGCTCCCCGGGCGACATCTGCGTGCAGTATCGCGTGCGCGATCCGTTCACCAGGCTTCCAACGATCATTGTTTTTGATAACTATGCAGGCGGCATCGGGCTGAGCGAGCGCGTGTACGGCATGCGCAATCTGATCTTTGGGGATGTGCACGCGCTGATCAAGGGCTGCGCGTGCGAGGCGGGCTGTCCGTCGTGCGTGGGGCCGGTCGCGGAGGTGGGCGAGCGCGGCAAGCAAACCGCGCTGCTGCTCACCCAGCGGCTGATGGCGCTATGAGAAGCCTGCGTGAGCGGCTGGCGGCGGTGACCAGCACAAAGCCGTCTGCGGCGCAGGCGCCGCCGCGTCCGGAGCCGAAGGAGCCGTTTTTCTGCCGGGAACACGTCGTGCCTTTGCGCGAGCTGTGCGGGATTGAGCGCACGACGCTTGATCAGGTGCGCGCCTGCGATCCTCTGTTTGCGGGCGGCAGCTGGGATGTCCGCAGGCTGCTGTTTCTTGATACAGAGACGACGGGGCTGAGCGGCGGCGCGGGCACGCTGGCCTTTGAGATCGGCGTGGGATTCATCGACGAGCGCGGCATGGTCATCCGTCAGTATGTCATGCGCGATTACGACGAGGAGGCGGCGATGCTTTCCGAAATCGCCCGTCTGTTTCATCGCTTTGACACGGTCGTCTCCTTCAACGGAAAGGCGTTTGACCTGCCGCTGATCGAGTCGCGCATGGTGATGAACCGCATTCGCCTGCGCGTGACGGCGTATCCCCATCTCGACCTTCTGCACGCGGCCCGGCGCGTATACAAACTGCGGCTGAGGCGCTGCAATCTCGCCTCGCTGGAGGAGGCTGTGCTCGGCCAGGGAAGGGACGATGATCTGCCCGGCGCGCAGGTGCCGCAGCGCTACTTTGATTATGTCAAGACGCGCGAATTTGCGCTGCTGGAGGATGTGCTGAGGCACAATCTCCAGGATGTGAAGAGCTTGGCGATGCTGACCGGGCATTTGTGCGCGGTCTTTAGCAGGCCGCAGGCGCTGACCCATGCAGAGGATCTTTACGGCGTGGGCCGCACGCTGATGCGCGGCGGACGCACGGAGCAGGCGCGCGCATGCTTCAAAATCCTCGGCCGCAGCTCATTGTCCCCGCAGGCGCATATGCATCTGGCTGCCAGCTACAAGAAAGAGCGTGAGTGGGCGGAGGCCGTCGATGCGTATCAGACAATGATCGCCCGCGGCGAGGGCGGCACATGGCCGTATATCGAATTGGCCAAGTATTATGAGCATATCGCGAGGGACATCCCGCGCGCGCTGCGATACGCGAACGGCGCGCTGGCACTCTCGCTGAATATGATGCCGCTGGCGGGAGCGGACGAGAAGGAGACCGCGCTCATCCGCAGGCGGATCGAGCGTCTGAGACGCAAACAGCAGAACATGTCGAGGGAGGAATGGCAATCATGAGCTTTATGGGCAATATGGCGGGAAACAAGGCGCTCGCCGCGCATGGCAAAGGGAACTATGAAAAGGCGATTGAGCTGTACGAGGAGGCTTACGCCAAGGGGATGGACAAGCCGCGTCTTCTGCGAGGATACAGCGTGCTGCTCATCCGCACACGCCGGTTTGACAAGGCTCTCGAAGTGCTCAAAAAGCTTGAGAAGACGCCCGGCGTCACCGACAAGGACAAGGTGGATATCCACGTCAATTACGCGATCATCCTCTGGCAGAAGGGGCATCTTGAGCATGCCATGGAGATTCTGGAGGACGAATTCCGTCACACAAAGAATGGCACGATGTACAGCATCATCGGCTATCTCAAGATAGAGATGGGCGATTTTGAAGAGGCGCTCAGATTCAACCAGGAGGCGCTCGAGTACGACGAGAGCGATCCCGTGTTTCTTGACAACCTCGGCCAGACGTATTACCGCCTGGCGGGCGACAAGGAGAAGGCCAGAACGTACTTTGACAAGGCCATCGCGCTCAAGCCCTCCGCGATCGATACCAATTATTTCCTGGCGCTGTACGACATCGAAGCGGGCGACATCGAGAAGGCGAAGGAGCGGCTTGCCACCTCCCGAAGCGGTTTCTTCTCTCCGCTCAACTATGCAACGCCGGAATTAATCGATGCGAAGCTGGCTGAGCTTGGGGAACACTGAATCTGAATGAGCCGCCGTTTTTTACAGCATCAGGGCCGTCAGGCCCAAACCCGGCGGCCCTGAAAAGCATCAAGCCGCCGGGTTTGGGAAACGGAGCATGCTTCTGCGCTGCGGCGGCTTTTTTCTGTTGCCGTCGTCAGGCTGAGGATTATTCGATATTCATTTCAATGCTTCCTGTGAAATCTTCACATTCAATCCCTATATAGTTTCCTCCTTCGGGAAGCGTCAGCGTATCGTGATATGTTCCGGTGGCAGCGATGAGCGTCATGGCTTTATCGGCCCCCGAAATCCAAAATACCTTTGCCGTACCGGCTGTGATTTTCAAGGTGCAAGTCACAGAGATTTCTTTTCCCGCTTTTCGTTTTATAGAGGTGCCGCCGAACAGATACTCCGTATTTGAAAAGCGCTCATAGTCAGCTTTATATGTTCCCGTATAATCATCAGGCCCTTTTTCCTTTGTGCCCTGCAGGGACAGGCTTCCTGTAAGCCCTATGGTCCCTGCAAGCTGGACAATGCTGTTGTAATGGCTCAGAATTTCATCTTTTGTACAGCCGGAAAGCATGAAGCTTCCAAAGAGAATCAGGATCAGGAATGAGAATAGTTTCCTCATAGAAATCAGTACCATCCTTTCTTTGACGTCGCTTTTTTCCTTGCTCGCTTTGATTCGTTTTCTTTACATGCAATCACTTTGCGCGCCATGCTTTTTGGCGAGATTTCAACGATAGGATTCCTCATATTCAGACCTCCTGTTCTGAGAGGTATTTTGCCATATCAGCCTTGCATAAACCTTGCCGTAACCTTGCGTGAACCTTGCAATTTGCAACCGCCATTCTGCCGCAAAAAAGATAAGGCCCTCCGCAAAGGGCAGGAGAGCCTTCGGTCGCATGAGGAAGGAAGAAAAAGCGGTTCCTCTCATCGGCACGCTTTCTGCTGTGATTGTTCTGTTTGTTTTGCAGGATGACTGTTGGACCTATGCCTGCATCAATCATTTGACCGGGCGACCACGCTTTGCTGCGCGGCGGCCCGGTCTTGATTTTTTTCTTTATAGGAAATTGCGCGAAAAACCGGACAGCGAGCACAGAAACACTTTGGAATACAAAGTGCTTCGGAAGCGGGAGCGCGCTCGGCGCGCAGGAAATTGCGCGAAAAACCG
>JAUNJB010000192.1 GCA_030535375.1 Clostridia bacterium
ATAACACGACTCTGTTGCGCTTGCAAGTCAATTCCGGCCATTCCCTGCATACACAATCCATAGAAACAATCTGTCAAAACCTTCATGCTCCTTTACATCCGCGGCGCGAGGGGGTATAATTGAATCGGCGAAATTGACATCAATTTTGCAATCCCATTCCATTCTCACGTGTAAAGGCAGGCTTCCTCATGCAGGTCATCACCCCCGGCCACAACCTCTCCGGCTTTCCGGACATGCCTGATTGCCCCGCGCTCACACCCTGCATGTTCTGCGGGGTGACGGTCGGCGCGTTTTTTCTTGCGCCCCGGCACGCCGTGACCGATGTGCATGACCGCGCGGAGCTCCTTCTGCGCCGGGGCCGCGTGCTCATCCTCTATATCGACGGGCTGGGCTACACGCTCTACAACCGCTCCCATCTGCCCTTCATCCGCCGCACGTTTGCCTGCGTGAGCGCGCGCACCGCCTATCCGCCGCTGACCCAGCCCTGCATGGCCTCCATGCTCACCGGCGTCTGGCCGGACGTGCACGGCGTGCTCTCCCGCCGTCACCACCGTGTAGCCGTCCCCTCGCTGATGCGCCATCCCGGCGCCGTGCTGGTGGAGGCCGACAGCGCGCTGCTCGCGCTCGAAAGGGAGCCGCTGCTCACGCTGCCCGGCCCCGGCGAGGATGTCGATGACGCCGTGCTGCGCGCGGCGCTGCCCATCGCCGCGGGCGACGCCCCGCTGGTGATCGTTCACTTTCACGGGCTCGACGATCTGGAGCACGGCTGCGGCGACGATGACGGCCCCCTGCGCGCCAAGCTGCGCCAGCTCGACGACGCCGTGCGCGCCCTCTGCGGCGTCTTTCACGGCACGGCCATCCTCTGCGCCGACCACGGCGCGCACCGGGACGGCGGCGCCGGAAGCCACGGCGCGTTTGACTATCGGGACATGTTCGTCCCCTACGGGGAGGCGATCCTATGACGGGCCTTCGCGAAGGCTGGCAGCGGCTGCCGCGCGTGCGCGTGCGCGCTGCCACCACCAGCGCCTCCGGCTCCGCGCGCGAGGACATCTACGACGCCATTCCGCTTGAGCAGGCACTATCCTCGCCCGCAAGGGTGCTCGTTCGCGCGCGCAGCGCGGACGGCCTCTCGCTCGTGCTTTCCGCCGCAGACGCGCAAAACGCCTTTCTCGCCCCGATTGAAGACGGATGGCTGCTCATCCTCCCCCTCGACACGACCCGCAGGCGCTGGCTCAAGCATCCCATCTCGTTCGCCGTGGAATAAGGAGATTTCGCATGAAGATCATCACCATCGTCGGCATCCGCAAATCCGGCAAGACCAGCACCGTCACCGAGCTGACCGCCGCCATACGCCGCCGCGGCCTGCGCGTGGGCACGTGCAAGTCCGTCTTCTGCCCGACATTCACCATCGACAAGCCCACCAGCAATACCGCGCGGCACATGCGCGCGGGCTCGCAGCTCGTCTGCGCCCGGGCCAAGCACGAGACCGCGTTCATCCGTCCCGAGGCGCTGCCTCTTTCCGAGGTGCTGCGCGCCTTCGCGGGCTTTGATTACGTGCTGCTTGAGGGCGATTATCTCGCCCCGGTGCCGCGCCTTGTCGCCGCGCACGCCGAGGACGACGCCCTGCCGCGCATGAACGCGCTCACGCTCGCCTTTACCGGCCGCATCAGCACCCGGCCCGGGATCGCGCTCCCCCTGCCGCGCTTCAACGCGCTGACGGATGCCGACGCGCTGCTCGACTTCATCGACGCCAACGCGCCGGATATCGAGCCCTCCCCTGCGCTTGATGAGCCCTTGCCGCCCGTCGCCGGCGTGACGGACGACGGCTTCTGCCAGTGCGGCTGTCACCACCATCAAAAGACGCAGGAGCGGGACACCATTCAGGTGACCATCGGCGGCCAGGCGCTCGCGCTCACCGCGCAGCAGCGCGCCACGCTGCTTGCCTGGGCACGGGAGGCCGGCCATGCCCAGTGATGAAATCCGCCGTCATCTCTTTCTGACGGGCGAAAAGCAGATCGGCAAGTCGACGCTGCTGCGACGGCTGATCGACGCCTGCGCGCTCGACTGCACCGGCTTTGAAACGCGGGCCTTTTTCCTGGGCGGCGAGCGACGCGGCTTCACGCTGCACGGCCTCGTCGAGATGCCTCCGCTTGAAAACGACTGCGTGGTCTGCGTGCGCGTCGCGCAGCGGCACAGCGTTCCCGTGCTGCCTGTCTTCGAGGAAAACGGCGCCGCCATTCTGCGAAAAAGCCTCGCCTCCCCCTCGCCATACATCCTGATGGACGAGCTGGGCAAGCTCGAACGCGAGGCGCACGGCTTCTGCCGGCAGGTGCTCGCCTGCCTGGATGGCGAAAAGCGCGTGCTCGGTGTGCTTCAGCAGTGCGATTCCCCGCTGGTCGAGCAGATCAAGGCGCGCAGCGATGTCACGGTCATCACCGTGACGCGGGATAACCGCGACATGCTGCTTGACAGGCTGCGCGCGGCATTTCAGCACACATAACAAATACCGGATGGATTGATGCTCCATCCGGCGTTTTTCTTTATCCCGAAAGCGCCTCCAGCGCCTGTTCAAGGATCGACGTATAGCCCGCCAGCAGCGCAAGCGGAAGCCCCAGATTGTGCAGGGCGGCCACGGGCTCCCTCGTAAAATAGCGCGCGATCATGCAGCATCCCACGCCAAACATGCTGCACGCGATCCGGGAGGCCCTGCGCTTTGCCCGGCGCTCGCCGGCAACCAGCACGGCGGCGGCGATGATCAACAGGTGAAATCCCGGGCGCGGAAGCAGGCCGATCGGGTAATACCGGTTGTCCGCCGCCAAATAGCACGCCGTGTCGAGCAGGGAATTCGTGCTCGCCGCGTACACGATGGGCGCGATGATCGAGCTGGACGCGAGATTGATCGAAAGCGCGTTCAAAAATTTCTGTGCCTTCATCTGTACCCTCATTCGTTGCCTTCCCGCTGTTCCTTCAAATTCTCGATGCGTATGAGGCCCCTCTTCTCGCGCCGCAGCGCGTACTCGAAAAGATTCCGCGCCCGCCCAGGCCGATGGACATACGAGATCAAAAACTCACAGCTTTCAATCATCTGTCTGTTGGCGCGCGTAATCGCATATTGGGCCGGAACGCTGATTTCAAACGGATAAAACAGCTCGTCGATATCCTTGGGCCTCTCTACTTGCCGGACCGCCGGGTGATACGGCGTGACCAGCATTCGGGTGATTTGGGGATGCTCCTTCTTGGCCCTGCTGAGCGCACGGCGCGCAAGCGCATCAAAGTTCCCGTAATGGCCGACGTAGAATTCCGTCACGCCAAACTGCGTGATGTGTCGTTCGATCGATTCGGACAGAAGGGGGAGGAGGGATTCGGAAGCGTCAGAGTGGCCTATGAAAAAGCAAGATCTCCCTTTCATATTTTTCCTCCCCAGGGGATCACTATATAGTAAGTCACTAAATAGTGAGTTATTAAATCTGACCCCATTATATATAATATTCCTATCAAAGTAAAGAGGAAATTTGATATGGATTATGGGAGTTTGCATCTGCGGATTGAGGAAATCCTCAAAAGCAAAGGGATTTCAAAGAATCAACTATGCAGAACTTTGGATATTCCTCGTGCCAATCTGAACCGTTACTGCCGCGATGAATTTCAGCGTTTAGACGCTGGCATGCTTTGCAAACTCTGTTGCTATTTGGAAGTCGATATCAATGATCTGATCGAATATCGCCGCCCAGAAAATCTTCCGCAATTGAAATAAACCATATTTGCATTTTGACATGTAAATATGGTTTGTTTTTTTACTCACTGACCGCCTCGCCATCATCCCCCACAACCATAGCCGCGCCCAGACCCGGGTTGAATCTGCTTCCCCATATAGTTTCCAGGGGGCGGGTCTGGCATAGACGTTCGATATTTCCTTTTTTACGTTTCTTTTTTTTCGCAGAATTTAAAAATTCCCGCACCCTCTGGGAATGCGGGAATATCGTTTTTAAGAATCAGCACACGATGTTGAGCAGCCTGCCCGGCACGAAGATCAGCTTCTTCACCTGGGCGTCGCCCACGAGCTTCTTCACCGTCTCGTTTTCCAGCAGCTTCGCGCCGTCATCCTTGCCCATGTCCGCGGGCACCATGATGCGCGCGCGCACCTTGCCCTTGATCTGCACGGCGATTTCCACCTCGTCCGCGACGAGCTTGCTCTCATCATACGCCGGCCAGCTCTGCTTGTAGATCGGCTCGCCGAAGCCGCAGATTTCCCACATCTCCTCGGTGATGTGCGGGGCCACGGGGTTGAGGCAGAGCATCAGCGCGCGCAGCTCATCGCGGGTGACGCTGCCCTTGGCGTATACATCGTTGACGAAGGACATCATCGCCGCGATGGCGGTGTTGAACTTCATGCGCTCATAGTCCTCGGAGACCTTCTTGATCATCGCGTTGACGGGCGCTTCCATTTCATGGCGCACGCCGTCCTCGTCCGTGAGCATATCCTGCAGGCGCCACACGCGCTCGAGGAAGCGGCGGCAGCCGCGCGCGCCCTCCGTGGACCACGGGATCGCCTGATCAAACGCGCCCATGAACATCTCGTAGAGGCGGAAGGCGTCCGCGCCGATCTCCGCGATGGTCTCGTCCGGGTTGATGACGTTGCCGCGGGACTTGCTCATCTTCTCGCCGTTCGCGCCGAG
>JAUNJB010000030.1 GCA_030535375.1 Clostridia bacterium
ATTCAATCAATGGCGGTGCTGCCGGTCTCCTCACTATGAAGGAGGCCGGCTTTTTTGCTTTATGGGAAATTACGTAAAAAACCGGGCAGAGAGCACAGAAACGCTTTGGAGTGCGAAGCGCTTCGGAAGTGGGAACGCGCACGGCGCGAAACGCCGCCCGATCGCAGGACATAATCAAACAAATGAAAAAAAACCTCCTTCGCCGGGATACGGGCGCCGGTTAGACGGCCGTATCCGAAGCGGAGGAGGTTTTTGCTGGCAACGATTTGAAAAGCCCGGCGCGTGCGGCGCGGCTTAGGATTGAGCCGGCTGCCCGAGATATTTATCCATCCAGTTTAGCAGCTCTGTCATGCGGGAAATGCGGTTTTCCGGCTTTCCGGAGCGGGAAAGCTCGTGGTTTTCTCCCTTGAAGATACACAAGCGGCTGTCAATGCCGCGCTGGCGGATGGCGGTGAACATCGCAATCGCCTGCGTGTGGTGGCAGCGATAGTCCTCATAGGAATGCAGAAAGAGCGTAGGGGTTTTCACGTTGGCCGCGTACTTGATGGGCGAATGCCACAGCACCTTTTCAAAGTCCTCCAGTGCGGAGGCGCCCATTTTCGCGGCATTGCGCTGGAAGCCGCAGTCGCTCACCCATTCGGAATTCGCCCAATCGGAAATCGAGCGCTGGGATACCGCGCATTTGAATCTGTCCGTATGCCCGATTATCCAGTTCGTCATATATCCGCCGTAAGAGCCGCCCGTCACGCCGAGCCTGTCGGGATCGATATCCGGCCAGCTGTTGAGCACGGCGTCGGTAAAGGCCATGATGTCCTCGTAATCGATGGTGCCGTAGATCCCGCGCATATCGCCGAAGGCATTTCCGCGGCCGTCGCTGCCATGGGGATTGCAATAGAAGACGAAGTATCCGGCGTTTGCCCAGACCTGCATTTCGTGGAAGAAGGTCGGGCCGAAGGCGGCATGCGGGCCGCCGTGGATATTGAGGATGCCGGGGTAGCGCTTTCCGGCCTGATAGCCGACGGGCGGGATGACCCAGCCCGTCACCTCCTCACCGCCGGTGCGGCGGGAGGTCTGCATAACCGGCGTGCTGATGCTGAAATCGGTCTGAATCTGCTCGTTAAGGAAGCTGACCTGCTCGCCATCCAGATACAGCTCCTGAAGCCTCGAGCCGAACATACCCACGTAGGCGATGTGCGACTGGCTGACGTCAAAGCTGTTGACGCTGCCGGCAGGGGTGAGGCTGTCCGAAAGATGGCCGTTCAGGTCGATGGTGCGTATGCAGGTGGAGTGCCCGTTCATCGTCGTGAAATATACCACGCCGTTCGCGGAAACATTGGTGAAGCCGCCTCCGAGCGTGCTGTCCGTGGTGATGGCGGCGCCTGTCGAGTATTCGTAGTGGTGCAGCAGGGACATCTCCCCGCTTTGCAGATTCAGGCGATAGAATTCCGGCATCTGGCAGGCACCGAATTCCCTGCCGGGCGTCGTTGTGACGATGGCGTCGTCGCCGATCAGCTGCGCCAGCTCGACCTTCTGCTGTCCGTCGGCCAGATGGCAGCGCAGAGATCCGGTACCGATGTCATAGCTGTACAGGCCGGGATAGGTCTTCTGCACGCCGTCCATCCTCTGGCCGATGAATAGCAGATACCGCTCGTTCACGGAGAGATTCCACGGGGAGGTGGTCAGATTGCCCACGTAGAAATCCTCGCCGGTGACCGCGGTCAGGCGGTCTTCCGGAATGTCGTAAAAATACAGGCGCTTTCGCACGCCGTTTACCAATCCCTGCGCATTCCAGCGGAAGGGAAGCTCGTCAAACACGTCATACGCCGCGTCCGGAGCGTTGGCTTTGCCGGGAATGCGGTATTCGGCCAGAATCACCAGACGGTGCTCATTCAGCGCAGCCGCCTGAAGCGTCTTGAGGGGAAGGGAGAAGGCGGGGGCGGGCGCGTCGCCGGTCACCGTGAAGAACTGCGTTGAGTCGCCGTCGGGACAGGCATAGAGAAGCGTATTGTTTTTGAGCCAGGTGAAATGACGCACATTTTCTGCGAAGGTGAGCCGCCTCAAACGCTTCTCTTCGCAACTCATGACAAAAATGTCGCTGGTATATGCGTTTGCCTTCGCCTTCTTGACGAGAACGGCGACCTGGCTTCCGTCCGGCGCAAACGCGGGAGAAGAAAGAAAACTATACTTGCGAAACGTATCGATCTCGATAGGCTGCTTCATGACGGGTCAATCCTCTCTTCCATAGTCGGTATCCTGAAACGCCGCCTGCTCTTGCAGATGGGAGGATCAGGGCATCTTGCTGATTTCATGGATCGCGGTAGCCGTAAGCTGAATGCCGCGCAGATAATTGTTCAGCGACAGATGCTCGTTCGGCGCGTGATTATCCGAGTCAAAATCGCACCAGCGCACCTGGATGGTCGGCGTTTTGAGCAGAGAGGTCCAGAAATAATCCGGCGCGGTGGACGGGCGATTCGGATAGATCATCGATTTGCCGAAAACGGCATCCGTCGCGCGCTCGACAGGCGCCAGATAGGGCGTGTCGATCGGCGTTTTGGAGGGCGGCGTGATGCCGTGACAGATCACCTCGACATTGTCATAACCAAGATCGCGGATGTACTGCTTGAGGCTCCTGAGGATCTTCTCTCCATCCTGCGCCGCCACAAGACGCATGTCGATGCGCGCCATGGCGGTGGAGGTCAGGACGGTGGCGGTGCCCGCGCCGACGTGTCCGGAGAGCAGGCCGGAGATGTTGCAGGAGGGCATGCCGTTCAGCTGGCCGTAATACCCCAGCTCCGGATCATAGACGGGGTAGGCGTTGTAGGTCTGTTTGAGATTGTCGCGGATGTCGGGAAGCTGGTCATAGATCTCGCGCTCCTGCGGCGTGATGGGGGTCACGTCGTCATAGAAGCCTGGGATCAGGCAGCGGCCGTCCTTTTTGATTTTGCCCAGAAGCTCTACCATCTGCCAGGCCGCGCTGGGCAGAACCGGCGCGTACTGGGAGTGCAGGTCGCGGGTCATCGTGGTCAGCCGCAGCTCGACATAGAGCATGCCCTTTACGCCGAGCGCAATGATGGGCGTATCGTTGTGGTTTTTGGAGCCGTCGCTGAAGTAGGTGATGTCGGATTTCAGCATATCGACGTGTTCGTTGATGAAATCCTGCAGGCCGGCGCTGTTGCTTTCCTCGCAGCCTTCGAAGAGGAATTTCACATTGACCGGCAATTCTCCATACTCGCGCAGGAAAAACTCCACCGCGCAAAGGTGGGCGGCCAGGGGGCCCTTGTTGTCGGCCGTTCCGCGCCCATACATCTTTCCGTCAATGACAGTCGGCTCAAAGGGCTCGGTGCGCCACTTGGAAAGATCCCCGACAGGCTGCACATCGTAGTGGGCATAGATCAGAACGGTCTTCTTCTTGGGATCATCCCCCAAGACGCCCGTGATGACGGGGTAGGGCCTGACCTCGTGCCTCCGGGCGTCGATGCCGATTTGGCGCATCCGCTCAACGATAAAGTCGCAGCATTCGCTGACACCCTCTCCGCTGCTGCTGATGGAGGGTCTTCGAACCAGATCGGCCATCCGCCCGACCAATTCCTGCTCATTCCTTTCAACATAATCTGCCAGCCGCTTTTCAAAATCCAACATGATATCCTCCTTTAACTAACCGCCGATGACAAAATTGCATCGATCGTTGATGATCAGAATGATTATAACCGCTATAACAAGATAGAGGCAAGTGACAGAATCAATTTGTTTATGAAAGATAGATATGGATGCAATATACAAATTATATTAAAACTAATTGTCGAAAACCGTGCAAATATTTGCGTTTGGAATCAAATAAAAATGTTTATATGCATAAAATGCATATGAATTAGGAAAAAATTGAATTTGACTACTGGAAAACGACCATATACAATAAAACATAGAACAGACGCCGGATTGACAAAAAGTCAAAGCGTCAATACAGACAAGAAAGGGAGAATACCACATGAAAAGACTCGCTGTCCTCGTTTTCGCGTTCATTTTGGTATTTGGCATGACAGCGTATGCAGAGGATACGTCTGATGTCAAATACAAAGAGGAAGTCGTCCTTGGCATCCGCCAGCAGGTGACAACCCTTGATCCGCAGGCATTGACCAATACCGTGCAGAATCAGGTTCTCAAGCTGTGGCATGCCACGCTCGTCGATCTGGACCCCGTGGACAATGTCATCGTTCCCGACCTGGCCGAGAGCTGGAACTGGATCGACGATAAGACCATTGAATTCAAGCTGTTTGAAAACGCCACATTCCACAACGGCGAGCCGGTAAAGGCCAGTGACGTTGTGTTTACCGTCAACCGCGGCCTTGAAGGCGTCGCGTCGAAGTCCCGCATGAGCCTGTTTGAGAGCGTGGAGGCGATCGACGATCACACCGTCCGCATCACGCTGATCAATCCGAATGTGGATCTGCTGGACACGCTCGCCCTTCCGGTGTGCTCGATCCTGTCCGAAAAGGCTTTCGAGGACGATCCGGAGGAGGGCTTCAAGGTGGGCGCCGGCCCGTGGATTCTCGATGAGTTCGTCCTGAACGACTACATGGCGTTTACCCGCTTTGATGCGTATCACTTCGGCCCGATGAAGACCGCGAAGCTCAGGGTGCGCTACATTCCGGAGGATTCCAGCCGCGCCATCGCGCTGCAGACCGGCGAAATCGATATGTGCGAGCATGTGCTGCCGATCGACCTGCCGCTGCTTGAGGCGGATAATAACATCGAAACCGTCATTTTCGATTCTCCGAACTGCCAGTATTTCTTCTTCAACTATCAGAAGGAAGGCGTCCCGACCAGCAACAAGCTGGTTCGCCAGGCGATTGCCCACGCGATCAACCGCGAGGACATTATCCTGGCCTGCAAGGACGGTTACGGCACGCCCGGCAAGACCTTCTGGGGCATGAACCAGTACGGCTACTATGACGGCATGGAGGGCTACGAGTACGACATCGAGAAGGCGAAGGCTCTGCTGGCCGAGGCGGGATATGCGGATGGCTTTGATCTGCCGCTCACGGTCATCAGCGGCGAGCGCGTGATTTCCGCCGAGGTCATTCAGGCGCAGCTCAAGGAGATCGGCATCAATGTTCAGATCAACGAGGTGGACAGCGCGGGCATGACCAGCCTGGTCACCAGCGGCGATTTCGTCTGCGGCCTGTGGGGCATCGGCTTCAACTCCTGCGGAGACGAAGTGCGCCGTGTCTATTACACCAACGGCTCCAACAACCGCTCCTGGTACACCAATCCGGAGGTGGACAGGCTGATCGACGAGGCCGTTGTGGAGCTTGACGATACCGCGCGCAAGGAGCTCTACAAGCAGATTCAGGAGATCGCGATCGATGATCTGCCGGTCATCTGCCTCTATTACGAGAACGAAATCATGGGCTGCGTGAAGGGCCTGGGCGGTATCGAGTGGGGATGCTCCTCCGCCAATGATATGTCCGGCGTATATGTCGTTGTCGAGTAACAGGCTGCGCTCGATGAGCAATTGAAGTACATATGATCTGAGAGATTAGGCACTTTTCGACGACTATCCATATCGAAGCGCACAGTTTTGGTATGGATAGTCGTCATTATAAGATAAGGAGGCGCGGATGACGCAATCCGCATAAACGCATGTATCGATATGTATTGAAACGCCTGGTAATGCTGATCCCCGTGATTCTCATTACGTCGTTCATCGTTTTCTTCATCATCAATCTGGCGCCCGGCGATGTCGTCGCCCAGCTGACGGGCGGAGACGCCACGCAGGAGGAGATTGCGCAGGTGCGCGCGCAGCTCGGCCTCGATCAGCCGATACTGATTCGCTATATCAAGTATCTCGGCGGGCTGCTCCACGGCGATTTGGGCACGTCGTATGTCACAGGCAGAAGCGTGTATGCGAGCTATATGGAGAAGCTGCCTGCAACGCTGCAGCTGGCGCTTGCCTCGATCTTTGTATCCATCCTCATTTCCATCCCGCTGGGCATCTCATCCGCCGTGCATCAGGGCTCCATCCGCGATAATGTGGGCATGGTTGCGGCGCTGCTGGGCCTGTCCATGCCGAATTTCTGGCTGGGTCTGCTGCTGATTATCGTGTTCGCCCTCAATTTGGGCTGGCTTCCCTCCGGCGGATCGGACGGCTTTAAATCCATTATCCTGCCCGCCATCACGGTGGGAACGGGCCTGACGGCCATGCTGACCAGAACGACACGCTCATCCATGCTGGATGTCATCCGTCAGGATTACCTCAGAACGGCGAGGGCGAAGGGCGTGCCGGAACGCCTCGTCATCAGGAAGCATGCGCTTAAAAACGCGCTGATTCCCGTCATCACGGTGATTGGCACGCAGCTGGGAAGCTGCCTGGGCGGCGCGATTCTGACGGAGACCGTGTTTTCCTGGCCCGGCGTCGGGCGCTTGATTCTGGACGCCGTCAATTCGCGCGATATCCCGATGGTGACAGGCTGTATCGTGCTCAAAACCATCACCATCAGCATTATCTTGCTGATCGTCGACCTGCTTTACGCGGTTGTGGACCCGCGCATCCGCGCGCAGTATTCAAAGGGAGGCAAGTGACCGTGATGACAGAGAAAAAACGGGTTCCCGCTTCAAGAAGATATGCAAAGCGCAGCCAGACGGCCGAGATATGGCACCGCCTGTGCAAAAACAAGGGCGCGATGCTGGGCCTGCTGATCATGATCGTGATCGTCTGCATCGCGATCGGCGCGGGATTCCTGCTTGATTACGACAAGGACGTCATCGGGCAGAATATTTCCCAGCGGCTTCAGCACCCGAGCTGGGCGCATCCCATGGGAACGGACGCCACGGGAAGGGATATGATGTACCGCATTTTTTATGGGGCGCGGTATTCGCTGAGCATCGGCATCATATCTGTGCTGATCGCCCTGGTGATCGGCGTCACGCTCGGCGTCATCGCGGGATACTGCGGCGGCGTTGTCGGCGAGATCATCATGCGCGGATCGGACGCCGTGGCGGCCATTCCAAGCATTCTGATGGCGATTGCCATCGTGTCCGCGTTCGGGCAGAGCATGCTCAACCTCATGCTGGCCGTAGGCGTGACCAGCGTTCCGCAGTTTATCCGCATCACGCACGCCGCCACGCTGACGGTGCGCAATCAGGAGTATGTCGAGGCTTCGCGCTGCCTGGGGCTTCACCAGTGGCAGATCATTCTGTTTCATGTTCTGCCGAACTGCCTCTCTCCGATCATCGTGCAGACGACGCTGCGCGTGGCCAGCGCGATCATCTCGGCATCAAGCCTGAGCTTTCTCGGTCTCGGCGTGCCCGCGCCGATGCCGGAATGGGGCGGCATGCTGTCCGCGGGGCGCAGTTATATCCGCACGCACAGCTACCTGACCCTGTTCCCCGGTCTTGCAATTATGATTACGGTACTGGCGCTCAATCTGCTGGGCGACGGCCTCAGGGACGCGCTTGATCCGAAACTGAAGGGGAAGAAATAATGGAAGAGAATAACACGGTACTTCAAATTGAAAACCTGACGGTTCATTATGTCCTGGAGGATGAGACGGTTGAGGCGGTCAATGGGATTAACCTTAGCCTGCAGCGCGGAAAGGTCCTCGGCCTTGTCGGCGAGACCGGCGCGGGAAAGACGACCACCGGACTGGCGTGCATGCGTTTGATTCCGAATCCGCCGGGCGTCATCAAGACCGGCCGCGTGCTGATTGACGGGACGGATCTGATGACCCTGCCCGAGATGAAGATGAACGACGTCCGCGGAAAAGAGATCTCGATGATTTTTCAGGACCCGATGACCAGCCTCAACCCCGCTTTTACCGTAGGGGAGCAGATCGCCGAGAGCGTTCAGCTGCATGATCACGTGTCCAAGGATGCAGCGTACAAAAAGGCGCAGGAAATGCTCGAGCTTGTGGGCATTCCCGCGGAGCGCGCGGGGGAGTATCCGCATCAATTCTCCGGCGGAATGCGCCAGCGCGTGGTCATCGCCATCGCGCTGACATGCAATCCCAAGCTGCTGATCGCCGATGAACCCACCACTGCGCTTGATGTGACCATCCAGGCGCAGGTGCTTGACATGATGAAGCAGCTGATCGAAAAGTATCAGACCTCTGTCATCATGATCACGCATGACCTTGGCATCGTGGCGGAAATCTGCGACGAGGTGGCGGTGATGTATGCCGGCAGCATCGTGGAGCGCGGTACGCTCGAGGATATTTTCAACAACACCATGCATCCGTATACGGAAGGGCTCTTCAATTCGCTGCCCAACATCGGACACCGTGGAGAGGATCTCAAGCCGATTCCGGGGCTGATGCCCGATCCGACCAATCTGCCGGAGGGCTGCGCCTTTGCGCCGAGGTGCGCATATGCGGGAGAGAGCTGCAAGTGCGTCCGTCCGGAGCTCAGGGCGGTCAGCGATACGCATTTTGTCGCGTGCAACGCATACAGCAGGAAGGATTTTTCGATCGAAAGGAGCAAGCCCCATGAGTGACAATATTCTCGAGGTCAGTCACCTGAAAAAATATTTTAAAACGCAGCGGGGCATGGTCCATGCGGTGGATGACGTCAGCTTTTCCATCGAACGGGGAAAGACGCTCGGCATCGTAGGCGAATCCGGATGCGGCAAATCGACAATCGGCCGCGTGATTTTGCAGCTGATCAAGCCCACGTCCGGCAGCGTCAGGTTCGACGGCCAGGAGATTGCCGGCTTGTCGGGCTGGAAGATGCGCTCTATGCGTAAGGAAATGCAGATGATCTTTCAGGATCCGTTTTCCTCCATCGATCCCAGAAGAACGGTGAACCAGATCATCGGAGAGCCTCTGAAGGTGCACGGAATCAAAAAGAACCGCGTCGAGCGGGAGGAGCGGGTTCTTGAGCTGATGGAAACCGTCGGCCTGGCCGAGCGTCTGATCAATGCCTATCCCCATGAGCTGGACGGCGGGCGGCGGCAGAGGGTGGGCATCGCCTGCGCGCTGGCGGTGGAGCCGCGGTTTATCGTTTGCGATGAGCCGGTATCCGCGCTGGATGTCTCGATTCAGGCACAGATTCTGAATCTTTTGAAGCACCTGCAGCGGCAGATTGGCCTGACCTATATTTTTATCACCCACGATCTGTCGGTTGTGAATCACTTTTCGGACGACATCGCCGTGATGTATCTGGGGCAGGTTGTCGAGATCACGTCCGCGCAGGAGCTGTTTGACCGGCCGCTTCATCCCTATACGCAGGCGCTTCTTTCCGCGATTCCCATCCCGGAAATCGGGCGCAAGAGGCAGCGCATCATTCTCAACGGCGAGATCAGCTCGCCGATTGATCCGCCGGACCAGTGCAGATTTGCCAAGCGGTGCCTGTATGCGACGGACGAGTGCAGGGCACACTGCCCGTCGCTCAGGGAAGTGAGCCCGGGGCATCAGGTGGCCTGCTGGCGGGTATAACAAGCGCAGGAGGATCGTTGCCGGCGCAGAATTAGATGCTGAGGTGATAGGATGAATTTTCGCAGCCTGAATTATGTCATAGCGCTGGCAAGGCATAAGACCATCGTCAAAGCGGCAAAATCGCTGTATATTTCCCAGCCGACGTACACGAAATTCCTTCAGAATCTGGAGCGGGAAATCGGGATTCCCCTGTTTCAGAGGATCGGAAAGGAATACCATCTGACCTTTGCTGGGGAGCGGTATGTGGAAACGGCGAACAAGATACTGGATCTCAAGAACCAGCTCGACCGGGAACTCATGGAGATCGCCCGCGAGGATCAGGGCCTGCTTCGCGTGGCGTTCCCGCTTGTCAGGGGATCGTACGTGTTGCCCTATGCGCTTCCGAATTTTCACAAGAAATATCCGAATGTTCAGGTTGAGGTTGTGGAACTGGATTCAAACGAGATTCAGGAGATGCTCTTGCAGGGGGATATCGATCTGGCGTTCTTTTCCAACGCGGGAAACAACAAGACGCTCCGCTATGAGTCCATCGCCGAGGAGGAATACGTTTTGATCCTGCCGCCGGATCACCCGCTTTGCCAGAATAGCGCCAGGAAGGGAAAGCACTGCTATCCGTCCATTGATTTGTCGGATCTGAAGGAAGAAAGATTCATCATGCTCGACAGCAGCCAGCGCTCCAAAAGCATCATGGAGAGCATCTTCCAAAACGCGATGATCACGCCCAATATCGGATTGACGCTGCGCAACATCAGCACGGTGATCCAGATGGTCAACGCCGGATACGGATATAGCTTCGTGCTGGAAAGCCA
Organism: Clostridia bacterium; assembly: GCA_030535375.1. Taxonomy (GTDB): domain Bacteria; phylum Bacillota; class Clostridia; order Christensenellales; family Aristaeellaceae; genus Ventricola. The sequence goes on from JAUNJB010000030.1 coordinate 10,238, forward strand.
CATCCTCAATCTGCCGAAATCCAAGCGGCCCAGGTGCTTTTCCATCGGGGAAAACGGTGTCTTCATGACCTGCGTTGCCGCGTGCAGGCGGGAAGGCTTTCATCCGAAATACGAACAGTATTTTGTGGAGCAGGTGCGTGAGCAGTATCAGCGCATGCTCCACGGGTGATCTCCGCACGTTCCCGCTTCCCGATTCTGCGGGATTCATTCGCCGGGAAAAACGATGTCCGTATCCCGTCGGCGCGAATACTTTTCATCTGCCTGCCTTTGCTATAAGGGCCGGCAGATTTTTCACTTTGTAGGAATTTGCATAAAAGTCGGGCGTGTTTGCCCAAATCCAGCAATTTGCAGAGACTTTCGGGAGAAGGAGCGGCCGCTGGCCGCTTGCGCGAAAAACCGGGCAGCGAGCACAGAAACACTTCGGAATGCGAAGTGCTTCGGAAGTGGGAGCGGCCACTGACCGCTTGCGCGAAAAACCGGGCAGCGGGCAGAGAAACACTTTGGAGTGTGAGTGCTTCGGAAGTGGAAGCGGCCGCTGGCCGCTTGCGCGAAAAACCGGGCAGCGGGCAGAGAAACACTTTGGAATGCGAAGTGCTTCGGAAGTGGAAGCGGCCACTGGCCGCTTGCGCGAGAAACCGGGCAGCGAGCACAGAAACACTTCGGAATGCGAAGTGCTTCGGAAGTGGGAGCGGCCACTGGCCGCAAGGCAAAGAGCCGCCCGGATGGGCGGCACATGCCTGCGGACAAAAGGCTTTCTCTCCGAACGGAGAGTGTTTCCTGTCAAGGATCGATGCTGATGTGTCAATAAGCCGGACAGCCCGGATTGGCGGCGGTAAGGGTGACGGACATCCTTCCCGGCATGGACGGCGTTGTATGGCGCGGACGCATGTCAGAGCCCCGGCTGCCGCGCATTTCATGATTCGGTCAGGCCCATTTCCCGCATCACGTGCGCGAGCTGACCTCTGTGCGGTTCCTCCATGGGCGTGAGCGGCAGGCGCAGCACGTCGTGGCACAGGCCGAGCATGGAGAGCGCGGCCTTGACGGGAATGGGGCTGACCTGAGAGAACAGCGCGCGGATCAGGGGGATGAGCGCCTGCTGCGCGGCCTGGGCCTGTTCATAGCAGCCGGAGAGGCATGCCCTGGTGACGGCGCGGGTCTGGGCCGGAACGACGTTGGCGCAGACGCTGATCGCGCCCCTGGCACCCAGCGCCATCAGCGGAAGGATCTGGTCGTCATTGCCGCAGTAGACGGGCAGGCTTCCGCCAGTCTTGGCGAGGATTTCCGCGGTCAGCGATGGGTCTCCGCTGGCCTCCTTGATGCCGACGATGTTCGGATGGACAGCCAGCTCCTTGGCCGTGGCGGAGGTGATGCCCATGCCCGTGCGGCCGGGCACGTTGTAGAGGATCATCGGCAGATCACAGCTGTCCAGCACGGCGCCGTAGTGACGCACGAGGCCCGTTTGCGTCGCTTTGTTGTAATAAGGGGTGACGCTCAGCTGGCCCTGCGCGCCCAGCGCCCTGGCCTGCCTGGCGTACTGAATCGCCTTGTGCGTGTCGTTGGAGCCGGTGCCGACGATGACCGGCATTGTGCCGTGCACGGTTTCTACGCCGATGGAGATCACGCGCTCCCGCTCGGCCATGCTGAGCGTGCAGGGCTCGCCTGTGGTGCCCAGCAGGACGAGAGCGTCCATGCCTGCGTCAAGCTGCATAGCGATGAGGCGCCGGAGTGCCGGCTCGTCGAGGGAGCCGTCCGGCAGAAACGGGGTAACCAGCGCGCTGGCGCAGCCGGAAAAGAGGGCAGAATTCATACGCATTCCTCCTGAATGAGCGGCATAGGGATGAATGGGGCAAAGGGGACACAAAAAGACCGCCGCATCGTGAAAACAAGCTGATCACAGTGTTTCCATCGTGCGGCGGTCCATGCGGGTCAAATGTGTATCGATATGCGGGAAAGGTGAATGCAGACGCTTTAATGGGTGCCCTCGGGATGCGTTTTGATCACTTCTTGGGAATGTAGCCCTGCGCGCAGAGCAGCTCCGCGATGAGCACGGCGCCGCCGGCAGCGCCGCGCAGCGTGTTGTGCGACAGGCCGACAAAGCGCCAGTCGAACAGGGAATCCCCGCGCAGACGGCCCATGGAGATGCCCATGCCGCGTTCAAAGTCGCGGTCGAGGCGGGTCTGCGGGCGGTTATCCTCTTCACAGTACCGAATGAATGGATGCGGGGCGCTGGGCAGATTCAGCTTCTGAGGCAGGCCCTCAAAGCTGCGCCAGCGTGCGATGATTTCCTCCTTCGAGGCCGGTTTTTCAAAGCTCGCCCAGCAGGTGGCCAGATGGCCGTCCGCAACGGCCACGCGGATGCAGTGCGCGCTGATGATGGGCGCCTTGGCGGGGACGATCACGCCGTCCTCCACCTTGCCCCAGATCTTGAGCGGTTCCAGCTCGCTCTTTTCCTCCTCGCCGCCGATGTAGGGGATGACGTTATCCACCATCTCGGGCCAACGGGCGAACGTTTTGCCCGCACCGGAGATCGCCTGATAGGTGGAGACGATCACGCGGGTGGGCTTGAGGTCGGCGAGCGCGGTGAGGGCCGGCACGTAGGACTGAATCGAGCAATTGGGCTTGACTGTGACGAAGCCGGTCTTGGTGCCCAGGCGCTTTCTCTGATATTCGATGACGTCCGCGTGCTCGGGATTCAGCTCGGGAATGATCATCGGGACATCGGGCGTGCCGCGGTGCGCGGAGTTGTTGGAGACAACGGGCGTCTCCGTCCTGGCATAGGCGTCCTCCAGCGCGCGGATCTCATCCTTCTTCATGTCCACCGCACAGAAGACGAAGTCGACCTGGCCGGTCACGGCCTCGACCTCGGCGGCGTCGTGTACGGTGAGCGATTTAACGGAATCGGGAATCGGCCAGCTGAACGCCCAGCGTCCGGAGACTGCCTCCTCGTAGGTCTTGCCCGCGCTGCGGGCGGATGCCGCCAGCACGGCGATCTCAAACCAGGGGTGATTGGCGAGCAGGGAAACAAAGCGCTGACCCACCATGCCCGTTGCGCCGACGATTGCGACGCGCCATTTGCGCTCCATGATCATCCATCCTTTCAGAAAAAACTGTCCGTCTGATTCAGCATAACCGGACAGCCGGCGAGAATGCACCCATCATAGCACCAGGTTTTTACATTGTCAAGTCCGTTGACCCGTCTGATAAAAAATACGCCGCATGTGCAGGAAATGTGCCCCTCGACTTTTCATTTTTGGCCGTCTGTGATACAATAAAGAGAATTAGCCGCGCATATGACAGCGATCATCCGTGCGGCGGCAAAAAAGGGGCATGAGCATGGATTCAAAACAGATTGACATAGAGGTCGCGGGGTATGAGGAGCGGCTGCGCGTGCACAGGCGGGCGCTGCACAGGATTCCGGAGGTGGGCTATGAGGAGCACAGAACGCACGCCTACCTGATGGAGCATCTGAAGGCGCTGGCGCCGGATGATCTCCGCGCGTTCGCCGGGACGGGAATCCGCGCGGTGTTTCGCGGCAACGGCACGGGGCGCGTGCTGGCGTTCCGCTCGGATATCGACGCGCTGCCGGTTACGGAGGAGACGGGCTGTTCGTTTGCTTCCACGCGCGAGGGCTTTATGCACGCCTGCGGCCACGACGGCCATATGGCGAACCTGCTGACGTTTGCGGAGTGGCTGAACGCGCACAGGGACATGCTGGCGGACGATGTCGTGCTGATCTTCCAGCCGGCGGAGGAAACGACGGGCGGCGCCAAGCGGATGATCGACGAGGGCGCGCTGGAGAACCCGCATGTCGACGTGATCTACGGCATGCACATGATGCCGGATGTGCCCAAGGGGAAGATCGCGGCCTGCGCGGGCCCGATCATGGCGCAGACGTGCGAGATGGACTTCATCATCCACGGCAGGAGCGCGCACGGCGCGACGCCGCATCTGGGCCGCGATGCGATCACCGCGATGGGCCATCTGATCACCCTGCTGCAGACGACCGTGGCGCGCAGCGTCGATCCGGGGCAGCCAGCGCTGATCACCATCGGCCGGGTCGAGGGCGGCAGGCAGCGCAACATTCTGGCCGACCGGGTGCAGATGGAGGGCATTGTGAGAACGTTCTCCAATGAGGTCTATGAAGGGCTGGAATCGCGCATCCGCGACGATCTGCGGGGCGTCGAGGCGGCGTTTGACGTCGATATCGAGTTTGTCAAGCGCGTGTACTATCCCTGCGTGGAGAATGATCCGGCCGAGTTTGAGCGCGTGAAGGCATTGCTGGGCGATCGCTTTGTGCAGGCCGTGCCGCGCACGACGGCGGAGGATTTTTCCTATTATCAGCTGAGCGTGCCGGGGGTGTTCGTCTTCTGCGGCTGCATGGATGAGGCGCACAGCAGCCCGCTGCACGCGAGCACGTTTGATTTTGACGAGGCGGCACTGCTGCCGGGCCTGGCGCTGTTTGCGGGCCTTGTGACGTACACAGGTTAAGGATAGGAGGAATACCTATGGGAATTTTTGACAGGCTGTATTACGGCAAGGCGGGCAAGCGCGATTACAGCGAGATGGACATGCCCAAGAACCGCGTGTCGCTGTTTTTCATGGTGCTCAAGGACCACATCTTTGATCTGGTCAAGGTGAATCTGATGCAGGTCATTTTCTGGCTGCCGTTTCTGCTGTGGACGTATATCAATCTCGCCGCCGTGCAGAGCATCGACGCGGAGACGATCCTCGCCGGGGAAAACGGCACGCGCGAGCTGCTGGGCGCGATGGCGGGGTATCTTGTCATGTGGCTGCTGGGGCTGATTCCATGTCTGGCGATCACGGGGCCGTCCTCGGCCGGCGCGGCATATGTCATGCGCAATTGGGCGCGGGATCAGCACGCGTTTCTGTTTTCGGATTTTAAGGACGCTTTCAAGTCGAACTGGAAGCAGGCGCTGGGCATCTCTGTCATCACGGCGTTTGTGCCGGTGGTGGCGTATACGGCGGTATCCTATTACGGCGGGATGGCTTCGAGCAGCCTGGTGATGGTCGTGCCGCTGATTCTGGTGCTGTCCGCCACGCTCATGTGGGCGCTGATGCTGCCGCTGCTCTATCCGATGATGATCGGCTATGAGCTGCGGTTCAAGGATCTGGTCAAGAATGCGTTTTTGATGTCCTCGGCACGTCTGCCGCAGCTGCTGCTTGCGCGCATCGTGACGCTGATCCCGATCGCCATTTTGCTCATGGGCATCTATGCGGGCAATGGCATCGTCATCCTGGTGATCTCGCTGTATTACGTGCTGTTCGGCTTCGCGCTTTCGCGCCTGGTGTATGCCTCCATCGCCAACAGCGTCTTTGACCGCTATCTCAATCCGCACATCGAGGGCGCGGTCGTCGGCCAGGGGCTTCGCCCGCATATGGATGAGGATGACCTGCTTGACGACGACGATGAGGAAGACGAGGAAGACGAGTAAACCATGGCATGAAAGCCGCCGCATGCGGGGAGACTGCATGCGGGAGGTGGCAGCATGAAGGAATTTGTGCCGCCGACCCAGCGCGAGCGCAACAAGTACCGCGCGGCGGAAGCCGCCGGGCTGCTGGAGCGCGTGCTGGAGGTCGGCTGGGCCGGGCTGTCCGCGAAGGAGAGCGGACGCATCGGCGGGATTTCGGCGCATATCGATCAGAAGAAGGATCGTGTGTGACCTGCAAAGGATCATCGCGCGGGAGGAAATGCATGTACGACGATTTTGCATCCGTCTACGACAGGCTGATGGACGATTACGATTATGACGCGTGGAGCATGCATTATCTCTCGCTGATCCGCGATGAAAAGGGAGATCTCCCCGCGCGCGCGGCGGAATGCGCGTGCGGAACGGGCAGCCTGACGGTGCGCTTTGCCCGGGCGGGGATCGCCGTCACCGGCGTGGACCTGTCGGCGGCCATGCTTCGCCGCGCGGAGGAGAAGGCACGCCGCTGGGGCGTTCAGGTGCCGTTTGTCCGCCAGGATATGCGGCGCCTCGCCCTGACCCGCCGCGTCGGCGCGGTGATGTGCACCTGTGACGGGGTCAATTACCTGACCGAGCCCCGGGATGTGCGCGCGTTTTTCGCGGCGGCCTACGCTGCACTGCTGCCGGGCGGAACGCTGTGCTTTGATTGTTCCAGCCGGCATAAGCTGGAGGAAACCATGGGGGATTCGTTCTTCGGGGAGGAGCGCGACGGACTGGCGACGCTCTGGCAGAACAGATTGAACCGGGAGACGCACGTCATCACCATGGACGTCACATTTTTCGTGCGCGAGGAGGACGGGCGCTATCGCCGCTTCCGCGAACAGCACCGCCAGCGCGCACACAGCCGGGAGGAAATCACGGCCTGGCTTCGCGAGGCCGGGTTCACACATATCCGCGCATATGGGGAGATGCGGCTCGATGCGCCCAAGGAGGGCGACATGCGCATTCACTTCGCTGCGCGTAAGCCGGCGTCTGCGCCGGACAGACAGGAGGAATTCATTTCATGACACCGAGGACATCCAGACTGCTGCGCCTGACGCTCAAGGGCGGCGAGGCGCGCGTGTTTCTCTGCGATACGACGGAGATGGCGCAGCAGGCGCGTGATATTCATCACGCGAGCAATACATGCAGCGCGGCGATGGGCCGCATGATCGCGGCGGCGGCTATCATGGGCGCCAACCTCAAGAGTGAGGGCGACCGCATCACGCTGACGATCAATGGCGGCGGCCCGGCAGGCCCGCTATGCGCCGTGGCCGGGCCGGACGGCGTGGTGAAGGTGACGATTGAGCATCCCGAGGTGGAGCTGGCGCTCAAGGAAAACGGCAAGCTTGACGTCGGCGGAGCGCTCGGCAAGGACGGACAGCTGACGGTCATGCGCTCCTACGGCTTCGGTGAGCCCTATGTGGGACGGGTGGCGCTTGTGTCCGGAGAAATCGCCGAGGATGTGGCGATGTATTATCTCGAGTCCGAGCAGACGCCTTCGCTCTGCGCGCTGGGCACGCTGGTGGGCGAGAACATCCTCTCTGCCGGCGGCATCCTGATCCAGGCGATGCCCGGCTGCACGGAGGAGCTGCTTGACGCGCTGGAGATTCGCGCGGAGCTGTTTGGCGCGATCTCCCAGATGCTTGAGGAGATGACGCTTGAGGAGATCGTCTCCGGCTGCTTCAGGGGCCTTGAGCCGGAGATCCTGGAGGAAATACCGCTGAGGCTTCACTGCGACTGCTCTCGGGCATATATTGAGCGCGTGCTGCTGTCCATGGGCGAGAAGGAGATCCGCGATCTGATCGCCTCGCAGAACGGCTGCGAGGTCAGCTGCCACTTCTGCCGGAGCAGCTATGCGTTCACCGGCGAGGAGCTTGCGCGGCTGATCGATCAGGCGAAGGCGGAGGACGAGGCGTAACAATCGCCGCTCAAAGGAGGCGTGTCATGACCAACGTGGTTTCGCTCACGAAGACTTGCGAATATCTGATCGGCCGGGCGACCAAACACCGTCTGGCGGGGAGATATGACGAGGCGATGGCACTGCTCAGCCGGGCAAAGGATCAGTTCGGCCTCCGGGAGGATGTCGAGCTGGAGATGGCGAGGGTTTATGACCAGATAGGGCGCGAGGACGAGGCCGCGCGCTCATACCTGCGCGTTGTGCGCATGGGCGGGAAGCATAAAGCGCTGGCGCTGTTTCATCTGGCGCTGTCTGGCGTCCAGCAGGCGGATATGCCGCGCGCGTTGTCCTATTTTGAGCAGTTTGCCGCGCTCGGCTGTGACGAGGTCTCTCCGGAGATGGCGTTGACGCTCTTTGAACAGCTGGACAGAGAGCTGGACCGGTCCGCGCCCGTCAGCAAAAAAGGGCGCGCCCGCGTGCTGGAAAGCAGGGCGGCCGAGCGCCTGCAGGAGGGCAAGACATCTGCCGCGCACCGCACGCTCATGCATGCCGCGAGGCTGAGGCCGACGGCCCAGGGATATACGCTGCTCGCCTGCTGCCATCTGCTGCGCGGCGAGGCGGAGGATGCAGTGAGCTGCGCGCAGATGGCGCACAGGCTTGCGCCCTCGCATGTGCATACGCTCTGCATGCTGGCCGATTCGCTGGCCGCAGCCGATGAGGAGCGTGAGGCGCGCCGAGTTGTGTATCTGGCGGCGCTGCGCGCCGTCACCCAGGATGAGCTGGGCGCCGTGGCGATGGTGAGTGCGAAGCGCGGAGAGGATCGCCTGACGCTGCTGCTGACGCGTTCTCTGCTGCGCAGGGAGCCGTTTCACACGCGCGGCATGATGCTGCGCGCCTGCGCGCTCACCAATCTGGGCAGGCTGCGCGAGGCCAGCCGCCTGTTTGGCCGTCTGTGCGGCTTGCTGCCGGAGGACACCGTCTGCGAGGCGTTTTACCGCCAGACGCGCGATGGAGAGAAGCCGCAGGAGAGGCTGGCGCTGGGGATTGACGTCACTCGTCAGGAGGGCGTGAGCCGGGCGATGGAGCTGATTTCGGCGCTCTACATGGACCCCGCCGAGATGAGCGGGGATGCGGCGTCCCAGCGTTCCCTTTGCCGCCTGTGCGCGTGGGCGTTCCGCTCGCCGATGGCGGGCGCGCACACCAAGACGGTGGCGCTTATCGTGATGAACGCGATGGATACGGACGCCTCACGCGGCGTGCTGCTTGATGCGCTGACCGATCCGCAGATCGACGACGGACTCAAGAGCGCTGTTTTGCAGGTGCTCACGGCGAAGGAGGGCTTCCTGCCATACGATGTGGATTTCGGCGGCAGGCTGGTGCGCCTCGCAGCGGGCGGCGTAATCGATCGCCCCGTGCGCACGAGGGAGATCTATCAGGAGGTTGTGCAGCGCGCGTCGGACGCGCTTTCGCAGGATTTTCCCGATGCGCCGCAGGTGATTCTGCCCGTCTTCATCGCATATCTGAACCGGTATGGCACGCCCAGGGGGCGTATGGCGGATGCCTGCGTGGCCGCGCTTGAATATGCGTATCACAGCCAAAGCGGCCACCGGGTGAAGCTGGATACGATTGCCCGCAGGACCGGCGTTTCGCCCAGGCTGTGCCGCGTCTGCCTGCGTCGGTTTGAGCGTGCACAGCAAGGAGAAGCACAGCAAACACAAGGAGGACAAAAAGCATGAAATGCATCGATTTTGATAAGCAGTTTGAGCGCTATACGATGGAATGGATGAAGCGCAATGCGGCGAAGTACAAGAACAACATGGATGTCATCGAAGGCATGATGCCGGATGTCTACATGGAGTTTATGGCGAAGCCGGCCCAGTGGCTGGATGGTCTTTCGCCGGAGGCGTATTTTGATCGGTTTGACGACGCCGGGATGCTTGTCGACTGGATGTGCGAATATTACGTGCAGAAGGTGCCCGTGCCCGATCTGCTTCTTGAGCGCATCACCGCGCTGGGCGATCAGGCCGAGGCGCGTCTGCTGGCGCTGCTTGACAACCGCGGTATTCCGCACGAGGCGGAGCTCACGGCGATTTCGCTGCTGCGCGAACTGGAGAGTACGGCGCCCATGCAGCGGTATGTCGATTTTATCGCGGGCCTGAGCGAGCCGGATGAGAAGGGGGATATGTGCGCCGAGTCGCTGCTGTCCATGGGAGAGGCGGCTGTCGAGCCGGTTCTTCGCGCGCTGGATACGGCGAAGGAGGCCGGGCGAAACATCTTTGCCGATATCCTGAGCAATTATCCGGGCGATGAGCGCATTTTCGCCCTGCTGGCGGAGCGCTTTGAGCACGCCGGGGATCAGCGCGCGCTGTTCGCCTCCTATCTGGCGAAGTTCGGGGACGACCGCGCCTTGCCCGCTCTCAAGGAGGCCGCGCAGGCGGAGGATATCAACTATCTTGACTATGTGGAAATTGTGAACGCCATCGAGGCGCTGGGAGGAGAACGGCCGCCCGAGCGCGAATTCTCCGGTGATCCGTATTATGAGTCGCTGAAGAGAGTCTGATGAGATCATCTTGCAGTCCTTTTTTCCAGGCATTTTGGTTTTCGATCATCTGAAAGGAAAACCTGTTCGCTGACTTGAATAAGGAGGAACCACTTTCGTGATTTGCCCAAATTGCGGTCGGGAATTGCCCGATACCGCGAGCGTTTGTCCGGGCTGCTCCGCGGTGCAGCGCTCGTTCCGCCGCAGGCAGGCTGAGGCCGATATCCCTCAGCCGCAGCGCGCGGTGCGTGTTGCCCGCCGCGTGAAGCCGGACGAAGCCGAGGTCAGACACAAAAGAGAACAGGCGGAAGAGTTTAAGCGGGGCACCGTATCCACGCCGGTGCGCGCGCAGAATCCTGCGGGGGCGCGCAAGGCCGGCTCCGGCGATGTGCCCATCGGTCTTGCCAAGCAGGCGGCCAGGGAGAAGCAGCAGGTTCGTCATGTCCGCCGCGCGCCGGATCACATCCGCCGCAAGGTGGATGCCAAGCCGGCGATGCTGGAGCCGCCGATCTACCAGAAATCCCATAAGAAGCTGCGGCATATCGTGTTTTTCATCCTGCTGCTTACGCTGTTTGTCGGCTCCGCAAGCGGCTATATGCTCTTTCAGACGGAAAGCGGCCAGCAGCTGATGGCGCAGTGGGGATGGTCCATCGCGCGCACGGACGCCTATGTCACGCTCGGGCGCGAGCTTTATGATCAGGCGTACTTCACCAGGGCGCTTGAGGCGCTTGAGGTGGCGGTGGAGCGCGAGCCGGAGAATGTCGATGCGCTGGTGCTGATGGGCCAGGTGTACACGGAGCTTGGGCGCATTGAGGAGGCTACGGCCATCTATGAATCGCTGATCGCCGACATTGCGCCGGGACATCCCAGCGCCTATCGCAATCTGATCAAGCTCTACCAGCAGCAGGGGTACAACGCCGAGGCGCTGGCGCTGATGAAAACGGCGTCTGAAAACGCCAACAGCACGCAGGAATTCACCGTCATGCTGCGTGAATATACGCCCACCGCACCGACATTCAGCCTGACGGAGGGACGTTACAACGCGGAAATCGATGTGACGATCTCCATCCCGGAGGGGGAGACGGTCTATTATACGGTGGACGGAACAGATCCCTCTGAGTCGGGCATGATCTATACGGAGGGCACGGAGATCCACGTCGCGGAGGGCAAGATGACCGTCAAGGCCATCGGCTTTACGGAGAATGGCACGCCCAGCGAGCAGGTCAGCGCGAATTACACCGTCATCATCCCGACGCCGGCCGCACCGAAGGCCAATTACGCCTCCGGCAAGTATAAGACTGCGCCGAAGGTTTCCCTGCGCGCCGGAGACGATGACAAGGATGCCTCGCCGATCGTCGCGTTCTATTACACGCTTGACGGCCGGCAGGCGACGACTGAATCGACGCTCTACGATCCGGATAATCCCATCCAGCTGCCGACGGGCAAGTCGACGCTGCGCGCCATCGCGGTGGCGGAAAACGGGAAGATCAGCTACGAGATGCAGGTCACTTATGAGGTCGAGGGCAATCTCAAGAACATGTTCCGTTCGGCGGACACGTTCAAGAATATGGAGCTCTATTCGACGGGCTATAAGACATTCACGAAGGCGTGGGGCACACCCAACAGCTACGAAGTGCTGCCGCAGGAGGAATGGTACAGCGAGGAGATGGAGAGCTACGAGGCGGTGTATGACTGGGGTACGGCGCGCTTTGTGATCAAGAAAGCGGGAGGAAGCCCGGTGCTCTATGCGCTGGATACGACGAACGAAAAGATGACCGGCCCGCGCTCGACCAAAATCGGCATGGACGGCGCGGACGTGATGGACAGCTTCCGCGACCTGGGACAGGCGGCGCTTGACGATGACGGAAACCGGCTTTTGTACAATTACAATTCCGGCAACTATCAGTTCGGCACCTATCGCAAGGAGGAGGATGGCAGCTACGCCATTCACTACTACTATCCGGTTGGTGATAAGCATGAAATCTTCGTCGAGCTGTCCTATTATCTCGATGATGAGGGCAAGGTGGAGCGCATTGTCTGGCAGCGCTATATCTCCGAGGTCTGAGTTTTCCTCTTTTGCTTGACAAATGGGATAAAAATTCCTATAATAAGCAAGGATATACAGAGCGATGAAGAAGAGAGCAGCTGAAGATCGCGCCCAAAGAGAGCCGGGACAGGTGAAAGCCGGCGGCGTGGAGGCGGCTGGCATGGCTTTGGAGCGTCCGCGATGAATCAAGCGCGGCGGCGGCCTCCGTTACAGGGCGTTTGAGGCGGGCGGCTTTTCTGCCCGTGAAACAGGGTGGTACCACGAGCAATCGTCCCTCGCGCGAGCGGGGGACGTTTTTTAAGGAGAGGGAATTATGAGCGAGAAACCAAAGTTCTACATCACGACGCCGATCTATTACCCCAGCGACAATCTGCACATCGGTCACAGCTATTGCTCCACCGCTGCGGATACGATGGCCCGTTTCAAGAAGCTGACGGGGCACGATGTCTATTTCCTGACAGGCACCGATGAGCACGGGCAGAAGATCGAGCGCAAGGCGCGTGAGGTGGGCGTGACCCCGCAGCAGTATGTCGATCACATCGTGGATGGCATCAAGAGGCTTTGGAAGCTGATGGATGTGGAGTATGACGATTTCATCCGCACGACGGATGAGCGGCATGTCAAGTCCGTGCAGAGGATTTTTAAGAAGCTGCACGACCAGGGGGACATCTATAAAAGTGAGTACGAAGGCTGGTATTGTACGCCGTGCGAGTCCTTCTGGACGGAGCTTCAGCTCAAGGACGGCTGCTGCCCGGACTGCGGATGCCCTGTCGAGAAGACGCGCGAGGAGAGCTACTTCTTCCGCCTTTCCAAGTATCAGGATTGGCTGATCGACTATATCAAGACCCATCCCGACTTCATCCAGCCGCCGTCCCGCACGGCCGAGATGCTCAACAACTTCCTGCTGCCGGGCCTTCAGGATCTGTGCGTGTCCCGCACGTCCCTCAAGTGGGGCATTCCGGTGGACTTTGATCCGAAGCACACGGTCTACGTCTGGGTGGATGCGCTGACCAATTACATCAACGCGCTGGGCTATGGCTCCGACGATGATTCACTCTACCAGAAATACTGGCCGGCGGATATCCATTTGGTGGGCAAGGAGATCGTGCGCTTCCACACGATCATCTGGCCGATTATGCTGCACGCGCTCGGGCTGCCGCTGCCCAAGCAGGTGTTCGGCCACGGGTGGCTGGTCATTAACGGCGGCAAGATGAGCAAGTCAAAGGGGAATGTCGTCGATCCGGTGAAGCTCTGTGAGCGCTATTCCTCCGATGCCGTGCGCTACTTCCTCATGCGTGAGATGCCGTTTGGCTCGGATGGTGAATTCTCCAACGAGGCGCTCATCAAGCGCATCAATTCCGACCTGGCCAACGATCTGGGCAACCTCGTCAGCCGCAGCGTCGCGATGATCGAAAAATACTTTGGCGGCGTGGTGCCTGCGCCCGCGGAATACACCGAGCTCGACAGGAAGCTGATTGATCAGGCGCAGGGCCTCTGGCAGAGCGTGGAAAAGAGCATGAACGCGCTCCAGTTCTCCGCCGCACTGACCGAGATCTGGAAGCTGATCGGTGAATGCAACCGTTACATTGATCTCACCACCCCGTGGATTCTCGCAAAGAACGAGGCGGATCGTCCGCGCCTTGGCACGGTGCTGTACGTCCTGCTGGAGTGCGCGCGCATTGTGGCCGTGCTGATCGCTCCGACCATGCCGCGCACGCCCGCGCGCATCTTTGAGCAGATCGGCGTGAAGGATGAGAGCCTGATGACCTGGGAATCCGTCAAGCAGTTCGGCGGCGTGAAGCCGGGCAGCGCGGTGCACAAGGGAGAGGCGCTCTTCCCGCGTATTGACGTGGCGAAGGAGCTGGAGCTGCTGGAGGCCGAGCGCCAGGCGGCGATCGCACAGGCTGGAAAGAAGGAAGAGATTCCTGCCCCCGCCGACGAGGAGAAGACCGTCTTTACGCAGAAGGATCTCATTCAGTTCGGCGATTTTGAGAAGATTCAGCTCGTCGTCGCGAAGGTGCTGAGGTGCGAAAAGGTGCCCAAGGCGGACAAGCTGCTCATGTCCACGCTCAAGGTGGGCGATACGGAGCGCGTTGTTGTCTCCGGCATCGCCAAGTTCTACACGCCGGAGGAGATGGTCGGCAAGAAGGTGGTGCTCCTGGCCAACCTCGCCCCGCGCAAGATTCGCGGTGTGGAATCCCATGGCATGCTGCTGTGCGCGGCCAATGCCGATGACAGCAAGCTCAGCCTGCTGACCGTGGACAGCGACATCGAGGACGGCTGCGAGATCGGCTGATATCAGGGAGAGGAACCGTATGGGAGAGATCGTGGGCCTGTTTGACACGCATGCGCATGTCAACGATGAGCGCTTTGATGAGGACAGGGAGCTGCTTCTCTCGCGCATGCGCGAGGCGGACATGCTCTGTATGTGCGTCGGCGCGGATATGGCGTCGAGCAGGGCATGCGTGGAGCTGGCCCGCCGGGAGGCGATGATCTATGCCTCGGTCGGCGTGCACCCGCACGATGCCAAGGAATTCTCCGAGGCGGACATTCCCGTGCTGACCGGTTGGCTGACGCGGGAGGAGAAGGTCGTCGCCCTTGGGGAGATCGGCCTGGATTACTACTACGATCTCTCGCCGCGCGATGTGCAGCGCGATGTGTTCGCGCGCCAGCTCGATCTGGCATATGAGCTTGACAAGCCCGTTATCCTGCACATCCGCGACGCGCATGGGGATACCATGGATATTCTGCGTGCGCATCGGGAGCGTCTGCCGCAGTGCGTCGTGCACTGCTGCTCCGCCAGC
>JAUNJB010000031.1:0-10426 GCA_030535375.1 Clostridia bacterium
GCTGTTTTATAAAGTGAATTTTATTCAGATGACATCAAGCAAAAACGCCGATTTGCCAAGATTGATTTATGCGTGTAGGAGTTTGGAAGGGGGACGGATAATTGGTTACGTCAGGCGCCTGAGAGAGGGCGAAAACGCGCGCCGATGCGCGTGAAAACAAAGGAGGAAACATATGCAAACCAGACAACAAGGACGGGGGAAGGGAGGCGCACCCATGAAGGCTGATGGCATCCGCGGCATGCTGGTGAAGGTCAATCACATCACCCACAGGGTGATGCTGCTGATTGCGCAGATTTCCATTCTGGCGATGATCGCGATTGTGACGCTGACCGTTGTTTTGCGCTACTGCTTCAACACGGGGCTTTCCTGGGCGGAAGAGGTGCCGCGCCTGCTGGTGACTGTCTTCGCGTTCATGTCCTGCGCCATCGGTGTGCGCGACCACATGCACGTTGCGGTCAACGCGTTCTACAATACGCGAAGGATAGGCGGCAGGGCCCGCAGGTTCATGGATGTGCTGGTGGACGCGGTCGTGCTCATCTGCGGCCTGTTCATGCTCATCTCCGGCGGACAGCGCACGATCAAGCTGTTCGGCCTGCCGGGCGTGCTGCCGATTACGGGCATCAGCACCGCGTGGCAGTACCTGCCGATTCCGGTGGCGGGCTTCGTGATGACGTTTGACTCGGTTCTGTTCCTGCTGGGCATCGTGCCCCGCGGCGAGCTGCTTTACTCAGAGGCGGAAATTGACTACACGGACAGGGCGGCGGTTGCCGCCGCACAGAAGGAGGATTGACGAATATGAGTACGATTGCGGGCGTCATCCTCATCGGCGGATTCGTGCTGCTGATGCTGCTCAAGGTGCCGGTTTCCTTTGCCATGCTGGCGGCGACGCTGGGCAGCGCGCTGGCAATGGGCACGAACTTCTCCGTGCTCGTGCGCCAGATGGTGGACGGCGCAAACAACTTCTCCCTGCTCTCGATCCCGTTCTTCATTGTGATGGGCGAGTTCATGAGCGCAGGCGGCATTTCCGAAAAGATCGTCAATCTGGCCAATCTGGCTGTCGGCCGGTTCCGCGGCGGCCTTGCCTATGTGAACGTGCTGGATTCCATGTTCTTCGGCGGCATATCCGGTTCTGCCGTGGCGGACGTCTCCTCGCTGGGCACCATCGTGATTCCGATGATGGTCAGGCAGGGCTATGATGAGGATTTTGCCGTCGGCCTGACCGTGACCACCGCCTGCCAGGGCGTTTTGATTCCGCCGAGCCACAACATGGTCATCTACGCGCTGGCCGCGGGCGGCGGCGTGTCCATCGGCACGCTGTTCATGGCCGGCCTCGTGCCGGGTATGGCGCTGGGCGTGGGCATGATCATCATGTGCGTGCTGATGGCCAAGCGGTATAACTTCCCCAAGGGCACAGGAGTCGCCAGGGGAGAGGCTGTCCGCGTGCTGCTGGACGGCATCCTGCCGATGCTCACGCTGGTGATCATCATGGTCGGCACGGGCGCGGGCGTGTTCACCGCGACCGAGGCGTCTGCCATCGCGTGCGTGTACACGATGTTCCTGTCGCTGGTCGTCTTCCGGTCGGTGAGGATTCGCGAGATTGGCGGCGTGATCAAGAACAGCCTCAAGACGCTGGCGATCGTCATGACATTGTTGGCGACCGCGAAGGCATTTGCGTATATGATGACGGAACTGCGCATTCCGGCAGCCATCAGCGCGACGCTGCTGGGCATCACGGACAACAAATACATCCTGCTGCTGATCGTCAACGCGCTGCTGCTGGCGCTGGGCTGCTTCATGGATATGGCGCCGCTGATCACCATCATGACGCCGATTCTGCTGCCGGTGGTGATGGCGGTGGGCGTCGATCCTGTGCACTTTGGCGTCATCATGATCTTCAACCTGGCCGTGGGCCTGTGCACGCCGCCCGTCGGTTCGGCGCTGTTTGTGGGCTGTGCCATCGGCAAGACGCCCATCGAGCGCACCGCGAGGAACATGCTGCCCCTGTATGCGGTCATGGTCATCGTGCTGCTGCTGGTTACGTACATCCCGGAGATTGCGCTGACCATGCCGCGTATGCTGATGGGCTATGGCGGATGACCGGGAAGGAACATGTGAATCTGTCCGCGCGGGCGATGTGCGCGCGGTTGGAGAAATAAAAAAACGGAGGTAAAAGAACATGAAGAAACTGATCACCCTGGCCGTTGCCGCCGTGCTGACGCTGGCCGTCGGCGCTGCGAGCGCCGCAACCACGCTCAAGCTGAGCGAGGTGCACGCCGAAGGATACCCGACGACCCTGGCGGACCAGGAGTTCGCCCGTCTCGTGGAGGAGCGCACAGAGGGCCGCATCAGGGTCGAGGTCTATTCGGGCGGCCAGCTTTACGGCGAGGAGACCGGCGCGATCGAGGCGCTGCAGTTGGGGGACATCGCGTTCTCCCGCGTGTCCGCGTCCCCGGTGTCCAGCTATGTGCCCGCGATGAACGCGATTCAGATGCCGTATCTCTACAAGAGCGCCGATCACATGTGGGCGGTGCTCGACGGGGAAATCGGACAGAACATGCTGGCGGAGGTCGAGGCGTCCGGCTCAGGGCTGGTCGGCCTGTGCTGGTATGACGCCGGCGCGCGCTCCTACTACACGACCAAGCAGGTTTCCTCCGTCGCGGACATGAAGGGCCTTAAGATCCGCATGCAGAACAATGCCATGATGGTCGATATGACCAACGTGCTGGGCGGCACGGGCGTGACCGGCATCGGCCCGAACGAGGTGTATTCCGCCATCAAGCAGGGCACCATCGACGGCGCGGAGAACAACTGGCCGACCTATCAGAACATGGGCGACTACGAGGCGGCGACCTACTACGTCCTCGACGAGCACACCCGCGTGCCGGAGGTGCTGCTGGCATCCGCCGCTGTGATGAGCGAGCTCGATCCGGCCGATGTGGAGATCATCAAGCAGGTCGCCAAGGAAACCCAGGAGTACGAGAAGCAGAAGTGGGCCGAGAAGGAAGCCGCCTCCGAGGAGATCGTGCGCGAGGCGGGCTGCACCATCACCGAGCTCACCCCAGAGGCCTACGCCGAATTCCAGGCGGCGATGACCACGCCGAGCGACGTGCTGGGCGGCATCAGCCTGTATGAGAAGTACGGCAAGGATTACCAGGACGTGATCGACGCGATCGGCGCCGTGGGCGAAAGCTACTGACCGCGGACGCAAAAGGCGCTGAATCGATGCAAAAAACTCCCTCTGTCCGGGGGAGTTTTTTTGCTGTGCGGCAGGGAAAAACAGCGCTTTTCACCATAAAAAAATATATATAAAGAAAAATATAAAATCCGCTTAGAAAATATGATGGGCGCTTGATGAAAACTTGACGGAATTGGAAGTACGCTATAAAACTTGCGTGCTTCCATTGACAGAAACGCCAGAAATGTAGTATAATCACGTTAAAAGAGCGCGAAAAATCCGTGAATGCTGTGAAGGGGTATTTTCGGCGCTGACAATCGGATCTTTCCGTGCGGCCTGTCTTAGGCGCATGGTTGGAGAAATATTTTTTGGAGGTTTTGTACCATGAAGAAACTGTTGACTCTGGTGCTGGCCCTGGCGCTCGTTTGCGCGCTGTCTGTTGCGAGCGCTGACGTCGTGTTCCAGCTGGCTGAGACGCACGCTGAGGGCTATCCGACGACCCTGGCCGATCAGGAGTTTGCTCGCCTCGTTGAGGAGCGTACCGAAGGCCGCGTAAAGATCGAAGTGTACGCCGGCAGCGTTCTGGCTGACAGCGAGAACACCGCGATTGAGATGCTCCAGGCCGGCACGCTGGGCTTCACCCGCGTTTCCGCTTCCCCGGTCGCTTCCTATGTGCCGGCGCTGAACGCGATCCAGCTCCCGTATCTGTACAAGAACGCCGAGCACGAGTGGGCTGTTCTGGACGGCGAAATCGGCCAGTCCATGCTGGACGCCATCCAGGAGAGCGGCTCCGGCCTCATCGGCCTGTGCTACTATGACTCCGGCGCCCGTTCCTTCTACATCACGCCCAGCGCGTATGAGAAGGCCAATTTTGCCGAGGCTGACCTCTCCGGCCTCAAGATCCGCATGCAGTCCAATCAGATGATGGTTCGCATGATCGAGCTGCTGGGCGGCACCGGCGTGACCGGCATCGGCGCGAACGAGGTGTATTCCTCCATCCAGACCGGTGTTGTGGACGGCGCTGAGAACAACTGGCCGACCTACCAGAACATGGGCGACTACGAGGCCGCTTCCGTGTACGTGCTCGACTATCACACCCGCGTGCCGGAGATCCTGCTGATGAGCGAAATCGCTTCTATGATGGTTTCCGAAGAGGATCTGGCGATCATCAAGGAAGTCGCGAAGGAGACCGAGGCTTACGAGAAGGAGCAGTGGGCTCTGAAGGAAGCTTCTGCTGAGCAGATCATCCGCGATGCCGGCTGCACCGTCGTTGAGCTGACCGATGAGCAGCTTGCCCTCTACGAGGAGAAGATGGCTCCGCTGTACGATGAGTTCGGCGCTGATTACACCGACATCATCGAGCAGATCAAGGCTATTGGTGAGGACTTCTAATTTTCTTGCAAGCAGGGGGGAGAGGGGAGCTTATTCGCCTCTCCCTTCTTCGATTTGAGAGAAAGTTAAGGATTCTTAATGCTGATTGACACTCCAAAGAAAAGGAGAATGCGTATGGCCGATATTCTACGCAAGATCGACCGCGTACTGTGCACGGTGCTCCTGCGCATCGCTCAGATTGCGATGCTGGCGTTGGTTGTGATCGTCACCTACACAGTAATCGCGCGATTTGTCTTCAACACCGGCAACTCCTGGGCGGAAGAGGTTCCGCGCGTGCTGGTTGCCATCTTCGCGTTCCTTGCCTGCGCCATGGGCGTGCGCGATCACCTGCACACCGCCGTGGGCGTGCTTTACAACCGGCTCCCTGAGGGCGGCAAGGGCCAGAAGGCGCTCGATATCCTTACCGATGTCTGCGTGCTGCTCGTGGCAATTCTGATGATCAAGGTCGGCGGTGATTACTGCGCCTCACTCGCAGCCAAGGGTGGCAAGCTGCCGATGACCCAGTGGCCGGTGTGGATTCAGTACATCTCCATCCCGATCTCGGGCGTCGTGATGCTGTTCCACTCCATCCTGTTCCTTACCGGCGTGCTCAAGCCGGGCGACACGTTCTTCTCCGATAAGATGGATGATCCGATGGAGAAGGCAAGGGCCATGATGAAGGCCGAGGAAGAAGCAAAAGAGAAGGGAGGCGCCCAGGCATGACGACGACGACTATGGCCAGCATTGTACTGCTGGGCGGCTTTATCATCCTGATGCTGATGAAGGTGCCCGTCTCCTTCTCGCTCATCATTTCTACCGTCTGTTCTGCGCTGATCTTTAAGAGCCAGACCATCGCTGCGCTGGTAGCCAGCGGCAACATGGATTTTGTAAGCGCCGTGGTCATCCAGCTGCAGGATGTTGTGACCAACATGGTCAAAGGCGTCGACTCATTCAGTCTATTGTCGATACCGTTCTTCATCCTTGCGGGCGAGATCATGGGCACCGGCGGCATCTCCGAGCGCCTGATCGCGTTCGCGAACCTGCTGGTCGGCTGGCTGCCGGGCGGCCTGGCGATCGTCAACTGCGTGGCCTCCATGCTGTTTGGCGGTATCTCGGGCTCCGCTGTGGCGGACGTTTCCTCCCTGGGCACCATGCTCATCCCGATGATGAAGAAGCAGGGCTATGATGACGACTTCGCCGTCGGCATCACGGTCACCTCCGCCTGCCAGGGCGTTCTGATTCCGCCGAGCCACAACATGGTCATCTATGCGCTGGCGGTTTCCGGCGTGGCCTCCGTGTCCATCGCCGAGCTCTTCATGGGCGGCGCCGTTCCGGGCATCCTGCTGGGCCTCGCGCTGAGCGTGGAGTGCTACATCCTCGCCAAGAAGCGTCACTATCCGGTCAGTGAGAAGGTGCCGAAGGGCAAGCGGATGAAGGTTGTCATCGACGGCATCCTGCCGTTGGGCACCATCATCATCATCATCGGCGGTGTGACCGCCGGTATCTGCACCGCGACGGAAGCTGCGGCTATCGCCTGCGTGTATGCGTTTGTCGTGGCGTTCTTCATCATCCGCGATGTCAAGATCACCGCGCTGGGTGGCATCCTCAAGAATGCCCTCAAGACGCTGGCTATCGTCCTGACGCTGATCGCTGCCGCGAAGGCGTTCGCCGGCATGATGGCGATGCTGCGCATCCCCGCCGCGATCACCAACGCGCTCATCAGCATCACGGACAACAAGTATATGCTGCTGCTGATCATCAATGTGCTGCTGCTCGCCCTGGGCTGCGTCATGGACATGGCTCCGCTGATCCTGATCATGACCCCGATCCTTGCCCCGATCTGCATCACGCAGCTCGGCATGGACCCGGTTCACTTCGGCGCTATGCTGATCTTCAACCTGGCTGTGGGCCTGTGCACGCCGCCGGTTGGCTCTGCTCTGTTCGTTGGCTGCGCGATTGGTAAAACGCCGATCGAGCGCACCGCCAAGAGTATGCTGCCGCTGTACGCCGTGATGGTGTTCATGCTGCTGCTGATCACGTATATCCCGGGCATCTCCATGCTGCTGCCCAACATCATGCGCTGATCGCGAAACAGGAATATGAAAAGGAACTCATCCGGTTGGATGGGTTCCTTTTTATGCGGCGATAGGAGACCTTTGCCGGATGAGGGGGAGGAATCTCCCGAGCGGCGGCCGTGGGCGGTGCCGGCGCGATATCGTCTCTCTATCTGTAGAGTGGGCCGAGCGCTGACAAAGGGTTTATCTCCATCCCCGAGGGGAGAAAGCGTTCAAGCAATGGCCGTAACGGCCAGGGACGGTGCTGATGTCGACAAATTGCCCCTCTCCAACTGGAGAGGGGCGAAGTGTTTATTTGCCGGAGTTCGGCTTTCCATTGGAGTATCCGTCACCGAACGTGTAATCCTTGCCGGGCAGGATGGCATTGACCACGATACCGACGATTGCGGCGACGGCCAGGCCGGAGAAGCTCAGCGTGATGGAGCCGACGGAGAACGCGATGGCGCCCGCACTGGAGAAGGAGATGCCCAGCGCCAGCGACATGATCAGCGAGACGACGATGACGTTGCGGCTCTGAGAGAGATCGACCTGATTTTCAACCAGGTTGCGCACGCCGATTGCGGAAATCATGCCGTAGAGGATCAGCGATACGCCGCCGATGGTGCCGGTGGGCATCGCGGAGACAAGCGCGGAGAACTTGGGGCAGAAGGAAGCGAGGATGGCGAAGAGCGCGGCGAGGCGGATGACGCGCGGATCATAGACCTTGGTCAGCGCGAGCACGCCCGTGTTCTCGCCGTACGTGGTATTGGCAGGGGCGCCGAACAGGGAGGCGATGGCGGTGGCCAGGCCGTCGCCCAGCAGCGTGCGGTGCAGGCCAGGGTCCTCAATGAAGTTCTCGCCCACGGTGGACGAGATCGCGCAGATATCGCCGATGTGCTCGATCATTGTGGCGAAGGCGATGGGCATGATGGCGATGATTGCGGTCACCAGCAGGTTGGTGTCGCAGTTGCCGGCGAGGGAGAAGACCGTGTTTTCAAACTTGACGGGCAGGCCGATCCAGGCAGCCTGCGCCACGCCGGAAAAATCGACCTGGCCCAGCAGCGCGGCAAATACATAGGAGACGAGAACACCCATCAGAATCGGGATGATTTTGAACATGCCCTTGCCCCAGATGTTGAAGACGACCACCGTGACGATGGCGACCAGCGCGATGAGCCAGTTGCCCGTGCAGTTGTTGATGGCGGAGCTGGCGAGCGTCATGCCGATGCAGATGATGATCGGCCCTGTGACGACAGGCGGGAAGAAACGCATGACCCTGTCCGTGCCAAAACTCTTGACCAGCGCGGCCAGCACCAGATAGAGCAGACCGGAGCAGGCCACGCCGACGCACGCGTAGGGAAGAAGTGCGGCCTCGCCGTTTGGCGCAATGGCGGCATAGCCGGCCAGATACGCGAAGGAGCTGCCCAGGAACGCCGGAACCTTGCCCTTGGCCAGAAAGTGGAACAGCAGCGTGCCCAGGCCGGCAAAGAGCAGCGTGGCCGAGACGCTTAAGCCGGTCAGGGCGGGCACAAGCACCGTCGCGCCAAACATGGCGAACATGTGCTGGACGCCGAGCACCAGCATTTTCGGCGCACCGAGCGTGCGCGCATCGCGGATACCTTGATTCTCCATGATGAGGACTCCTTTGTATGAAATTTTCTTCCTGCACACGCCACGCGCACGCATTGCCGGATATTATACGTGAAATTCGCCCGAAAAGCAAGCCCCTGCGCAAACCCTCTTGTCTTTTCCGCGTAAAAAAGATACAATAAGAGCAGGAGTGCACGCGTTCTGACTACAGAGGAGGCGTCGATAGGAATGGGATACATCGCAGGCATCGGCGGTGCGAATATGGATATCCACGGCAGAAGCGATCAGCAGCTCGTCATGCGGGATTCCAATCCGGGCACGCTGCACATGTCTCTGGGAGGCGTCTGCCGCAATATCTGCGAGAATCTGGCGAGATTGGGCGCGGATGTCCGGCTGATTACGGTGGTGGGTGATGACGCGCATGGCCGCAATATCATCGAGGGCTGCATGGAGGCCGGCATCGACATGAGCGCGGCGCGCGTGCTCCGCGGGGAGCGTTCCTCGTGCTATATTTCCCTTATGGACGGCGATGGGGATATGCTGCTGGCGATGAGCGACATGCATATCATCAAAAAGCTGAACGCGCAGCTCGTCGATGAATCGAGGGATGTGCTTTGCGGCGCGGATATGGTGGTCTGTGACGGCAACCTGTCGGTCAAAACGATTGAACGGCTCACGCAGGTGTGCGACCGGCCGATGTATATCGATCCCGTTTCCACGGCGTGGGCGAGGGAGATCAAGCCGTTCATCGGATACTTTGACACCGTGAAGCCCAATCGCATGGAGCTTGCCGCGCTGACGGATTGCCCGGTCGATACGATGCGGAATCTTGAGCTGGCCTGCGATATCCTGCGCGGGCGGGGCGTGCGCCGCGTGTTTGTCAGCCTAGGACGGGACGGCATGTTCTACAAGGGGCCGGAGGGCGCGATTTACGGCGTGAGCCGGCCTTACGACGGCATGGTCAACGCGACGGGCGCGGGCGATGCATCCATGGCGGGCATTGTCTGGGCTTCGCGCGAGGGCCTCGACGCGGAGACGACCCTGCATACGGCGATGGCCGCCGGCATGGTGGCTATCTCTTCCCCGGACACCATCAGCCGCGAGATGTCCCTCACGGCGATCAAAAATATGATAAAGGAGTATATCAAATGAACGAGCTGAATCTCAAAAAGTACATGGACATCACCCCGGAGATCGAGGAGGCCGTGCGCACGGGCAAGCCCGTCGTCGCGCTGGAGAGCACCATCCTCAGCCACGGCATGCCGTATCCCGAGAATCTGAGCTTCGCACGCGAGGTCGAGAAGATCATCCGCGCGGAGGGCGCCGTTCCGGCGACCATGGCGATCATCGACGGCCGTCTCAAGGCCGGCCTGACCGAGGAAGAACTCGTGCGCATGTGCGAGGGCAAGGACGTGCGCAAGGTGAGCCGACGTGATCTGCCGATTGTCGTGGCAGGGAAGCTGACCGGCGCGACGACCGTCGCCACGACGATGATCCTGGCGAATCTGGCGGGCATTCACATCTTCGCGACGGGCGGCATCGGCGGCGTGCATCGCGGCGGAGAGGACACCATGGATATCAGCGCGGATCTTCAGGAGCTGGCGCACACGCCCGTGGCGGTCATCTGTGCGGGCGCGAAGATGATTCTGGATATCGGCCGCACACTCGAATATCTGGAAACCATGGGCGTGCCGGTGCTCGGCCTCGATACCGATGATTTCCCGGCCTTCTACTGCCGCAAGAGCGGCTTTGGTGTCGACTACAATGCGAAAACGCCCGCCGACGTCGCGGCTGTTGCCAAGGTCAAGTGGGACATGGGCCTTGCGGGCGGCATGCTCATCGGCAACCCGGTTCCCGAGGAGTACGCGATGGACTTCGATCAGATGAGTGCCACTATCGACAAGGCGCTGGCCATGGCCGACGAGGCGGGGGTCAAGGGCAAGAACATCACACCGTTCCTGCTGGCCCATATCGTCGAGCTGACCGGCGGCGACAGCCTCAAGACCAACATCCAGCTTGCCTATAACAACGCGCGCGCTGCGGCGAAGATCGCCGTGGAGCTGGCGAAGCTGTAACCACATATACAGGCAAAGCTCCTTCCGCGAAAGCGCGGGAGGAGCTTTTCAAATAGAATGGGTTAGTCCTCGGCTTGAATGACGAAAAGGGATAATTTGGTAGAGACTTCGAGAGAGGGAGCGGGCACGGCCCGCTATAGGCGAACGAGTGCCATGCCTTC
>JAUNJB010000031.1:10526-20919 GCA_030535375.1 Clostridia bacterium
CTTCGAGAGAGGGAGCGGGCACGGCCCGCTATAGGCGAACGAGTGCCATGCCTTCGGCATCCCGCTCGTCGTGTGTGACGAGGATGAGCAGTTTTCCCTGCGCGCAGGTGCGCACCAGGCGCAGCATGTCGGTGTGCGCGGCTTCATCCAGGGCGCGGAAGGGTTCGTCCATCAGCAGCACCGGCGCGTCATAGGCCAGCGCGCGGGCCAGCGCGGCGCGGCGCTTCATGCCGCCGGAGAGCTCGGACGGGTAGGCGTTTCCCTCGCCGGACAGACCGACGCGGTCAAGCCAGCTTTGCGCCAGCCGCGCGGCACAGGCCCTGTCCGCCTGCGCGGCATGGGGGAGAGCGAAGGAGACGTTTTCACGCACTGTGTACCACGGCAGCAACCTGTCCTCCTGAAAGCAGAAGGAGATCGGCGTATCCGGCAGGGTAATCCGGCCGGACTGCGGTTTTTCAAGGCCGGCCATCAAACGGAGCAGCGTCGTCTTTCCGCAGCCGGACGGCCCCAGAACGGCATACTGCCCGGGGCTTTCAAAGCGCAGGGAGACGGAGGAAAGGACGGCCTTGCCCTCGTAGGCGAAGGAGACATTTCGCAGCTCAATCATGGCGCACCTCCAGGGCCCTGTGCGCAATCCTGCGCAGCGCCGCCTCAAGCAGCACGCTCAGCAGCACGATGGTGAGCGTCCAGGCCAGCAGGCTGTCGGTTTCCAGGTAAATCTTGGCCTCGTACAGCCGGCTGCCGACGGCCATCTTGGGCACGCCGATGACCTCTGCCGCAACGACGGCCTTCCAGCACAGGCCGATGGATGCCAGACAGCTTTCCACAAACGCGGGCATGACGGCCGGAATGAGCACCCGCCGCAGCGTGCCCGCGCGGCCGAAGCGATACATCCCGGCCATCTCCGTCAGCCGCGGATCGATTCCGCGAACGGCGGATACCAGCGCGGAAAAGACGACCGGCAGCGTCATCAAAAATCCCGTGAGCACGGGCACGCGCGCGCTGGACAGCCACACCAGGGCCAGCACGATGAACGATGTCACCGGCGTGGCGCGAATGGCGGAGAGCAGCGGGGAAAGCAGCGTATTCGCCAGGCGGAAGCGGCAGCACAGCGCGCACAGCGCGATGGCCGCGGCGATGCCCAGCGCGTAGGCCCAGACCGTGCGCGCCAGCGTATAAAGGAGCGTGAGCCAAAAACGCTGCTGAGGCAGCAGCGTAAGCAGCTTTTTTAACACGGCGCCGGGAGAGGGAAGCAGCAGCGATTGACCGACGGCGCGGGAGAGCGCTTCCCACAGCGCCAGATAGAAAAGCAAAACGCCCGCGCGCGTAAGCAGGGCTTTTGCGCGCGGGCGGATGGATTTAGCGGGCATAGTAGAAGGCATCGTCCGGCAGTGCGCCGCCGATGGACGCGGGATTTGCCTCAAAAAGCAGCTCGTAGAGCGGCTCGATCTGCGCGCGCATCGCTTCGCCGTCGACAAAGACGATGTGGCAGTTCGGGATGGCGCGCAGGGCGACGGCAGCCTTGGGCATCACGCCGAAGGCCTCCACCTGCTGGCTCGCAGCCTCGGGATCGCTGTTCACGAATTCGACGGACGCGGCGTAAGCGTCGAGGAACGCGGCAACCTGGTCGGGATGCTCCTCGGCGTAGGCGGTGCGCACGATGACACAGCCCATGGAAAGCACCATATCCTCGTTGCCGGCCTGGCGCGCGGCATCCTCAAAGAGGGCGGTCACATCGAGCGCGGCGCGCAGCTGGTCATTCTGCATCAGGGCGCTGGTGACGTGCGGCTCCGGCAGGATGCCGATCTCCGCCTGCCCGGCGGCGAGCATGGTGGCCAGCTCGCTGTGCTCGGCGACGTACTCGATGGTGACGCTGTCGGTGAGGCCGTTCTGCTTGAGGATGTAGTCGATCACATACTCCGGCACGCTCGCCTGGCCGGTGGCGTACACCGTGCGCCCGGCAAGATCGTCGATGGAATCGATGTCCGCGTCGGAGGTGACCACATGCAAAACGCCCAGCGTATTGAGCGCGAGCAGCCTGACGCCGCCGCTCGTCTTCTGATAGAGCGTGGCGGCGAGGTTGGTCGGGCAGGCGGCGATGTCCGCGCTGCCGCTGGCGATGGCGGCGACGATCTCATCCGCCGCGCCGCAGAGCGTGAATTCGTATTCATCCGGATGATCCTGCATCACGCCGACCATGCCGATGCCGGTCGGGCCCTTGAGCGCGTAAACCTGTGCGGGCTCCGCCGCCGCGCAGGCGACCGTCAGCAGCACCAGCAGCGCTGCCATCGCGGCCATCCATATCTTTTTCATCGATATAATCCTCCTCCGTCGGGCGCAAACGCCCGCGATTTTTGAGGATAGTATACCATATCCCCGACGGATTTACAACTTTGTTACAGGGGATCTGGAGGGAATATGGTATAATCTTTATCAAGCGATGGGAGGGAAGAACGTGGCGAGCGTTTTGATTGTGGAGGATGAAGCGGCAATCCGGCAGGTGATTTCGATGCACCTTGCGTTGGTGGGGCACGATGTCCGCGAGGCGGCGGATTCATCGCAGGCACGTGCTGAGCTGGAGCAGGGGCCGGTCGATCTGGCGCTGCTGGATGTGATGCTGCCCGGCGAGGACGGGTTTTCTCTGGCGCAGGCGTTTCTCGCGCGGGAGATCCCCGTGCTGTTCGTGACGGCGCGAACGGCGGTGTCCGACCGCGTGCGCGGGCTGACGATGGGCGCTCAGGACTACATCCTCAAGCCGTTTGAACCGGCGGAGCTGCTGGCACGGGTGGAAAACATCCTGCGCCGCACGAAGCGGGAGGACAAGCGGCTTCGCTGCGGCGCGCTTGTGATCGACTTCGAGGCCCGGCGCGTGACGCTTTCGGGCGAGGAGGCCGCGCTGACGGCGCTGGAGTTTGACCTGCTGGCGATGCTCGCCAGGAGGCGCAACGTCGCCATGAGCCGGGAGGAACTGCTCTGCGGCGTGTGGGGCTACGACTACGCGGGCGAGACGCGCACGGTGGATGTGCACGTGCAGCGCCTGCGCAGCAAGATCGGCGCGGAATATATCGAGACGGTGTACAAATACGGATACCGGTTTTGCGGGAGGACGATGGGATGAGAAGGCGCGTGGCGTTGTCGATGATCCTGCTGGTGCTGCTGCTGTTTCCGGCGGGCACGGGCATGATCGTCTCCCGCTGCTTTGATTTGACGATGGAGCGCGAGCGTGCCCGCGCGCTCAGCGAGGAGGCGGCGATTGCGCGCGCCGTCGCGCTTGAAATCGGCACGGACGACGCGCAGCGGCCCTTCATGGTGGCGCAGACGGTGCAAAGCCGCTACGGGTCGCAGTCGCTGCAGGTGATCATGGTCAACGACGGCATGGCGATGGCGGGCGCAACGCTGCCGGCGGCGGAGGGGATTGACAGGCTGCTTGGCATCGAGGGGCGCGCGACGCTGCTGGTGGAGGCGACGCGGACGCTCTACATCGCGCACGCGCTGGGCGGAAAGCTCATGCTGCTGCTGTGCTCGGATGTTTCGCCCGTGTACGCGCTGCGCGACGAGCTGACGGCGTGGGCCGCCATGCTGTGCGCGGCAGGGGTTCTGCTGTCGGCGGCGCTGGCGGTCGGCATATCCGGCGTGCTGATACGGCCTGTGCGCCTGTTGGCCAGGGCCGCGCGCGGTTTGCAGGCGGGCGCGTATGATACGCCGCTGCCGCGCGCGGGGAGCGACGAAGTGGGCGATCTGACACGCGCGTTCGCCGCGATGACGCGGGCCGTCGCCAGCCGGGAGGAGGAGCTGCGCGAGCAGGCGCAGCGGCGGCAGGAGCTGATCGACGCGCTGGCGCACGAGATGCGTACGCCGCTGACGGCCATTGTCGGCGGAACGAGGCTGATGCAGCTTTCCGACATTTCCGGGGAGCAGCAAACCGCGCTGCTTGAGACGATGGCGCAGGAGGCGCTGCGCCTTTCGCACATGGACGAGCGGCTTTTGCTGCTGACGAGGCTTGAACATGACGCGCCGGAGATGACGGCTTTTTCTTCGATGGAGATGGCGCGCGAGGCGCTCGGCGTGTTTGAGGGCGTGGCGCTTCATGGCGAGGACGCGCGGTTTGTCGCGGAGCGCGAGCTGACGATCCTGCTGCTGCGCAACCTCGTGGTCAACGCGCAGCGCGCAGGCGGGGAGTCACCCGTGCGCGTGACGCTTGCGGCGGACGGTTTTTCCGTCTCGGACACGGGATGCGGCATGACGCCGGAGCAGGCCGCGCGCGCGTTTGATCCCTTCTATAAGGCGGACAAGGCGCGCTCGCGCAGCGCGGGCGGCGCAGGGCTGGGGCTGACGCTCTGCCGGAGGATCGCCGGCCTGCACGGCGGTACGTTGCAAATTCACAGCGAGCCGGGGAAGGGGACGACGGTTGTTTACAGGTTTGTGACAAGTCCGTGAGGACTTGATGATCGGTTTTCCTCTACAATAAGGGCATACGGGGATGTCCCTCGATACGAGAAAGGAAGGATCATCATGAAAAAACGGATTTGTCTGTTGGGAATGTGCGTATGCCTGCTGGGAGGCCCGGCGGCGCTGGCTGTGACGGAGGGCGTGGTGGAGGCCGCGCCGCCGGTGGAGATGGACGAAATCGCGGTGGCACAGGAGGCGTTTTACCTGCCGGACGCGAGCTATTATGGACAGGTTGGAAACCCGGACTGGAGCGAATCCGAGGACTATGTGGATATGACAGACTATGCCTATGACAGCGGCGACGGTCTGATCATGTACCGCGAGCCCTGCCAGAAGCCGGGCCTGACAAGCGGGGAAAAGGTGCGCGCCCGGAGGCTGCTTGAGGCATATGAGGCAGGCGGCGCGGCGGGCGACGGCGAGAGCGTGCTGAACAGGCTGGAGGATGTCGTGGTCGGCGTATACCCGCTTGATCCCGACGATTTTGACGGCGAGCCGGTCTATGTGCTGCTGCCGGGCACCTGCCTGACGGATGAGCAGATTCTCTCGATCATCGACGCCTATCACCGGCTGGGGCTGACGTTTGACCCGGAGGGCCTGAACTATCGCAACTGTGCGCGCGGCGGCGGAATCGAGACGAGCCGGATGTTTACCGCGGAGGAGAGGGAGCGTTATTCCACGCTGAGCAATCTGATCGAGCGCGGCATCGTGGATGCGGCGGAGGGCGACACGGAGCGGGCCGCGGTTTTGCTGCTGGATGAAAGCTATTACAGCGGCCAGGACGAGTTTATCCTCAATCCGTACCGCTCGATGACAGACGATGAGCTGATGGCGGTTCTGGCAGGCATTGGTGTGCACGATCAGACGGACGCAGGGGGCTATGATGAGGTCGAGCGCCGCGCGCGCGAGCTGCTCACAAAAAGACTGGGCTGTCCGCTGAGCATGGAATTGGACTACATCTATATGGAAGGCATCTATTTGCCCATGGTATTTGACGGGGATTGCAGGCAGGGGTATGCCGGGGAGAGCCGAACCCACATGGGTGCGTATTTCAAGTACACGGGGGAGGATGGCGCGCAGATTGTCGTAGATGCCAGCTTTGACAGGGAAACGAAGGAGACAGTCAGATTCGGCTACAAGGATGTGACGGCACAGGAGGCTTACAACGATGCGGCATTTTCCGATGAGGAGCCGGCCTTTGCGGATGAGGAATACATGAGGATGGCGGAAAGCTACGCCGGCGACAAGTGGGGGATAACCGGCCTCAGGTGGACGATGCAGGGCGGCGGCGAAGCGTCCGTCTGCCTGCGGGCCAAGGTGCAGGAGGGAGAGTGGATGACCCTGTATATCGGCAGGCACGACGGGCTGCTGTATGACGCGACGTTTGAAGCGGGCACGGAGGGAACCGTGACGGAAGGATGATCAGCCGGAGATTC
The DNA here is from genome assembly GCA_030535375.1 of Clostridia bacterium. Taxonomy (GTDB): domain Bacteria; phylum Bacillota; class Clostridia; order Christensenellales; family Aristaeellaceae; genus Ventricola. The sequence continues at coordinate 16,409 of JAUNJB010000031.1, forward strand.
TCCCGCAGTCTATGACGGGCGGCGAAAAGGGCATAACGGGATAAAAATACAGGCGGCTCCTTCCGGCCATGATCAGAGCCGGAGGGAGCCGCAAAAATTTTTTACAAAAATTCAAATTTTATGAAATTTTTGGCAGGTTTGGCGCGTCTATATACATAGAGAGGTCAGCGAATGAAGTTTGTGCGCTTTTTCGGCGTTTCGGGCTCGGGCGGCAGGATGCCGTGCTCGCGCGCGAGGGCGAAGCTCTTCATCATATAGGCCATGCTGCGCGCCAGCGTGCGCATGATTTGCAGACCCTCTTCGTCCTGCTTCACCTCGTCGGGCGTATTGCCGTGTACCATGGGCCAATACTGGCTTGTGGCGATGGGCATGCCGGAGATGGTGAAATATTTGTTCAGCTGATCGAGGGCGGCGGTTGTGCCCGCGCGGCGGGCGCTGACCACGGCGGCGCCGACCTTGCCGCGCAGCTGCGCGCCGCCCGCGTAGAACAATCTGTCCATGAAAGAGGTGATGCTGCCGCCGGCAGAGGCATAGTGAACGGGCGAGCCGATGACGATGCCGTCGCAGGCCTCGGCCTTCGTGAGCGCTTCGTTCACGCGGTCATCGGTAAAGACGCAGCGGTGCCGGCCGCCTCTTGCGCAGCCGCCGCAGCCGATGCAGCCGCGCACGGGCCCGCTGCCGATATGGAAGATCTCCGTTTCGATGTCCTCGCGCTCCAGCGCCGCGGCCACCTCGCACAGCGCCGTGTATGTACAGCCGTGCTCGTGCGGGCTGCCGTTGATCAGTAAAGCCTTCATCCGTCCATCATCCTTTCTGTGTCCGGCCTTGCCGGGGGATACTGCCTACATTATACGCGCATGGCGCGGCTGTGTGCAAGCAAAGCGCGCCGCTTGTCAACTTTTTGTGAAATTTGGGAATATGCCTTGAAGGGAAGCGGCAAATCCTGTATAATGTTTGGGAAGATCATCATGAATGATGGAGGAGGATGTTTTATGGGCGCAACGCTTTTGATCATGGCTGCGGGCATGGGTTCCCGTTACGGCGGCAACAAGCAGGTGGACGGCATCGGCCCCAACGGCGAAATTCTGATGGAGTATTCCATCTATGACGCGATTCGTGCCGGCTTTGACCATGTGGTTTTCGTGATCAAGCCCGGCATGGAGGAGCTGCTGGCGGGCATCTGCGGCGACCGTATCGCCAAGAAGGTCAGGGTGGACTATGTTTTCCAGGATTTTTCCAGCGTTCCTTCCTTTTATCAGATTCCGGCCGAGCGCACCAAGCCCTTTGGTACGGTGCACGCGGTTCTTGTCGCGCGCGATGTGATTAAGCAGCCCTTCGCTGTCATCAACGCGGACGATTACTATGGTGTTTCCGCTTTCAAAACGGCGTATGACAAGCTCCAGGACATCAAGCCCGAGGGCGAGGCGACGATGGTCAGCTATCAGCTGAAGAACACCGTCTCCAAGAACGGCACGGTTTCCCGCGGCGTATGCTCCGCGGAGGACGGCAACCTCTCCAAGGTCGTGGAGACGCTCAAGATCAAGCTGTGTGAAAACGGCGAGATCCGCGATGTCGCGGATGGCGAGCCGGGTGTGCTGCTTGATCCTCTTGCGCCGGTGAGCATGAACTTCTGGGGATTCACCCCGTGGATTTTCGGCAAGCTCGAGGAGTACTTTGTGAACTTTCTCAAGGGGCTTGCGCCGGATGCGATCAAGGCCGAGTGCCTGCTGCCGGTGTTTGTGGATGACCTCATGCATTCGGGCGATCTGACCGTCCCGATGCTCACCACCGACGCGGTGTGGTTCGGCGTGACGTATAAAGAGGACAAGCCGAACGTGCAGGCGGAGCTTCGCAAGCTGCATGACAGCGGCGTCTATCCGGCTTCGCTTCACGAATAAAAAGAGCGAATGAAAATCCCGTGCGGCGCCCAGGGCTCCGCATGGGATTTTTTATACGGCGGCGTGGCGGACGAGGAAAACGGGGCAAAACGCCCAGGAGGATTATGAAACTCAAACTGATGAAGGAGGACATGCGCGACCGCGTCAAGGTGCGCAAGGCCGCGCTTCTCTCCATCGCGGTCAACGTGCTGGAGATCGTGGCGGGCATCGCCATGGTCGTGCTGGTCAATCAGATGCTCAGCACGGGCGTGGAGGAGACGCTGGCGCGCATGACTTCGCTGCTGTGCCTGACGATCGTGGGCTGGGGCGCGGTGACGGACATCGGCGCGTCCATCACCAGCATGCGTATGGTGCAAAAGACGCAGGAGCTGGAGGAGGCATACGTCCAGCTGGAGGATCTCAACCGTGAAATGCGCGCCCAGCGGCACGATTTCATGAACCACATCCAGGTCGTCTACAGCCTCATTGAGATGAACGAGCCGGGCGAGGCCATGGCTTATATGGACAAGATCTACGGCGATATGCAGCGCGTCAGCCGCATGCTGCGCACCGCCTGCCCCGCTGTCAACGCGCTGATTCAGGCCAAGGTGGTGGAGGCCGAGCAGCGGGGGGCGGAGCTCAAGCTTTCCATCGCCGCCAAGTGGGACGATAAGCTGATGCCCGCGTGGGAGATCTGCCGCGTGCTCGCCAACCTGATCGACAATGCGCTGGATGCCTGCTGCGCCGCGCAGCTGCCGGAGGGCATGCGCCCGACGGTGGAGCTGGTGCTGGGCGAGGATCTGCGCAGCTGGTTTTTCTCCGTGCGAAACAACGGGCCGGCCATCGATGAAAAGACCCGCGCGCGCATTTTTGAGCCAGGATTCACCACGAAGGCTACCGGCCAGGGCATGGGCCTGTTCATCGTCGCGCAGACGGTGACGCAGCTCGGGGGAAAGATTACGCTGGAATCCCGCGACGGGGATACGGTATTTTCCGGATTTGTGCCCAGAAAACGGCTGCAATTGGCCGAAAAACCCGAAGATTATGAAGAAAACTCGAAAAAGGATGACAATTCCATAAACTAATTCTACAAATACCGTTGACAAATTAACAGAATTGTAATAAAATTGGCCTATGGTGAGATGGAATGGACGGGTGTATCCGTGAGCGACCCGATGCCAGGGAACCATCCGTCCGCCGAGTAGCCCGCCGATCATGAGGCAGGCACGAAAGAGGGGATTAATCAGTTATGAAGAACAGGGTCAACAAATGCGTTGTGATGCTGGCGATCCTGTGCGTGCTGGTGATGGCCTTCGCTGTTCCGTTTGCGAGTGCCGCGAGCTACAGCAAGGTGTATGGCCAGACGCAGGCGAAGATTCGCGTGCGCGAATCCGCGTCGACCAACGCGACAATCATCGACAACATCGTGAAGAATGCGTGTGTCTATGTGACATCGTCCAAGACGAGCGGAAGCAACACGTTTATTCAGATCAAGTACATCGCAAGCGACGGCAGCACACAGACGGGCTGGGTGTGCCAGAGCGACGGCAAGGAGACTTATGTCAAAATCCTGAGCGCGACGCAGGCGCAAAGCACGTTTAAGGTGTCGGGCGGAAGCCTGCCCAGCACCAAGGTGGGCACCTTCACATCGACCGAGCGCAAGGCGAGTGCGTCCAATTCCGACAGCACCTATATCCGATCGGGCTCCAGCGGAGAGACCGTCAAGAGCCTGCAGACCAAGCTCAAGGCGCTCGGATTCTATTCCGGAGAGATTACCGGCAATGTCGGCACCAAGACGGAGGCGGCCATCAAGGCGTTCCAGCGCAAATATGGGCTGACGGCCGACGGCATCGCGGGCCCGCAGACGATCGCCAAGATCGACGCGGCATACGCGTCCAGCGGCAATTCGACCTCCTCCAGCTCTTCGAGCAGCTCCGGACTCAAGCTCGGCTCCAGCGGTACCGACGTGCGCAATCTTCAGCAGGATCTGACCACGCTTGGCTACTACTGGGCAGATATCACCGGCAGCTTCGGCTCCAAGACGGAAACCGCCGTCAAGCGCTTCCAGGAGGAGAACGGCCTCACGGCCGACGGCGTGGCGGGCAGCAAGACCCTTGCGGCCATTGCCACCGCTGTGGCCAAGAAGGGCGGTACGTCCAGCTCTTCCAGCTCGTCCTCGAGCAGCGGCACCACGCTGAAGCTCAACAGCCAGGGCACGCTGGTCTCCCAGCTGCAGCAGGATCTTATGCAGCTTGGCTACTATTACGCGGAAATCACCGGCAACTTCGGCTCCAAGACCGAGGCGGCCGTCAAGAAATTCCAGACTGCCAAGGGTCTTACGGCTGACGGTGTGGCCGGCACGAAGACGCTGGCCGCGATCGCATCCGCGATCAGCGCGGCGGGCGGTTCCACGAGCTCTTCCTCTTCTTCTTCCAGCAGCACGTCCGGCCTCAAGCTCGGCTCCACGGGCGACAAGGTGCGCGCGCTCCAGGAGGATTTGACTACGCTTGGCTACTACTATGGCGACATCACCGGCCACTATGGCTCCATGACGCAGGCCGCTGTCAAGAAATTCCAGAAGGCACGCGGCCTGACGCAGGACGGCGTGGCCGGCACGACGACGATCAACGCGAT
>JAUNJB010000031.1:21019-24976 GCA_030535375.1 Clostridia bacterium
GCGACGCTCAACAAGCTGTACAGCCTGACGGGCGGCAGCTCTTCCTCCAGCAGCAGCTCCGGCGGTACGACCGTGTCCGATGACGATTCCTACGGACGCATCTCCAAGAACAACGTCAATCTGCGCAAGTCGTATTCCACCACGTCCAGCGCGATTGCGAGCCTGGCGCAGGGCACCAAGGTCCGCATTACCAAGACGTACACGGTGAACAGCGTGAGCTGGTATTATGTCTCCGTGAACGTGGGCAGCTACACCTATAAGGGCTATGTCCGCTCCGACATGGTGGAGAAGATTTCCGCGACCGATTTCGGCGATGACGATATCGACATCGGCGACAATGAGATTCTGGGCATGATCCGCGTGACGGCGAACAACGTCCGCCTGCGCGAGGATGCCAGCACGGATTCCGACAGCGTCGGCACCGCTAACACGGGCGATGTGTTCTACTACATCGATACGGAGAACGGCTGGTTCCAGACCAAGGCGGGCTACTGGATCAGCAAGGACTACGTGAAGGTGATGACCGACGAGGAGATCGAGAACTACACGGGCTCCAACTCCAGCGGCAGCTCCTATAAATATGACGACACCGGCACGATGGTCGAGTGGATTCAGCAGGCGCTCAAGGACTTGGGGTATTACGAAAAAACTGTGACAGGTCATTATGGCTCCGGTACGGTAGAAGCCGTCCGCCAGTTCCAGCGCGCTCACGGTCTGTCCGCGGACGGCGTGTGCGGCCCCAAGACACTCGCAGCAATTCAGGCGGAAATCAATGACGACTCCAGCAGCACGACGAATCAGGGCTATAATCCGGTGGTGTACAACCTCTCCTGGTTCAATAATCTGTCTACGATTAACAGCCTCGGCGTGGTGAAAAACGGATTGTGCACGCTGACGGATATCAGCACGGGGCGTTCGTTCAGGATCAAGATTCAGTCCACGGGCAACCATGTGGACGCGGAGCCGCTGACCTCGGCGGATACGGCGGTGCTCTGCTCGCTGTACAATGTCTCCACGGCAGCCCAGCTGGTCAGCGGGAACAAGTATCAGCGCCGTCCGATGGTGCTGACGGCGGATAAGAGCAATGTGCAGTTCATCTGCTCGATCTACGCGATTCCGCACGGCACGACGACGATCTCCAACAACAGCTTCGACGGTCAGTTCTGTCTGCACTTCCTGGATTCCAAGACGCACGGCACGAACCGTGTCGATACGGATAGTGACGGACATCAGGCGATGATCAAGAAGGGCGTGACCAAGCTTCAGGAGAAGGGCGTTCAGGTTTTGACGACCTATGGTCAGTAAGACGCCTTGCCATGCTACCCCCATCCCCTCTTATACAGGAAGCGGCGCGAACAATCGCGCCGCTTCCGGCGTTTTGCGTCCGCCGGAAACGGGCGCATTTTTCCCCTTGACAAACCCGTATGGATTCACTATAATATCCCCGATATCAAAAAGCGATGAGGCGGAAAGAGCCGGATTCAGCAGTCCAGCGCAAGCGAGCCGGGGAGGGTGTGAGCCCGGCGCGGGACGGATCGGGCAGCCCTCCGCGTAGCTGCCGGCGATGAGCCGGGCGTCGCCCCGCGTTAAGGGGAAGAGAGGGCGTCCCCGCACGGGACGTCAACCGGAGTGGTACCGCGAATTGCGTCTGTTCGTCCCCGGACGGCAGGCGTTTTTTTGTGTCCGCGCGAGGCCCCGGCCGGCGGAACGCGGATGAAGCATATCGAAGGAGAGAAATGAAAGTATGAAACCGAAGACTTCCGGCGAGCTGCGCAGTATGTGGCTGAACTTCTTTAAGAGCAAGGGGCACGCGGTGATCCCGAGCGCCTCCGTCATCCCGGAGAATGATCCCACTGTGCTTTTCACCACCGCGGGCATGCATCCGCTGGTTCCTTACCTGCTGGGCAGCAAGCACCCGGCCGGCACCCGCCTGACCGATGTGCAGAAGTGCATCCGCACCGGCGACATCGACGAGGTCGGCGATGCTTCGCACCTGACGTTCTTTGAGATGCTGGGCAACTGGTCCCTGGGCGATTATTTCAAGAAGGAGATGATCGCCTGGAGCTGGGAGTTCCTCACCAGCCCGGAGTATCTCGGCCTTGACAAGGACAAGCTGGCGTTCACCGTCTTTGAGGGCGAGGGTGATATCCCGCGCGACACGGAGGCGGCGGGCTACTGGATGGAGAACGGCGTGAAGCCGGAGAATATCTACTTCTTTTCCCGCGAGCACAACTGGTGGGGCCCTGCGGGCCAGACCGGCCCCTGCGGCCCGGACACGGAGATGTTCATCATCAAGGATCAGCCGCCGTGCGGCCCGAATTGCTCCCCGGCCTGCTCCTGCGGCCGCTTCCTGGAGATCTGGAACGACGTGTTCATGCAGTACAACAAGAATGCCGAGGGCCAGTACGTGCCGATGGAGAAGAAGAATGTCGACACCGGCATGGGCCTGGAGCGCACCATCTGCACGCTCAACGGCGTGAAGACCGTGTACGAGACGGACGCTTTCACGGGCATCATCGCCAAGATCTCCGAGCTTTCCGGCAAGCACTATGACGACGATGAGGCGACCACCAGGGCATTCCGCATCATCGCCGATCACCTGCGCACCTCCACGTTCATCATGGGCGATCCGCGCGGCGTGAGCCCGAGCAACGTGGATCAGGGCTATGTGCTGCGCCGCCTCATCCGCCGCGCCGTGCGCTATGGCATGGAGCTGGGCATGGCCGAGGGCTTCACCTGCGAGATCGCCAAGGTGATCATCGCGCAGTACGCCGAGGTCTATCCCGAGCTCAAGCAGAACGAGGCGTTTGTGCTGGAGCAGTTCAAGCTGGAGGAAACCCGCTTTGCCCGCACGCTGCGCCAGGGTGAGCGCGAGTTTGACAAGGTCGTCTCCCGCCTGGGCGAGAGCCGGGTCATCGACGGCATGAGCGCGTTCAACCTCTATACCACGTATGGCTTCCCGATCGAGATGACCCGCGAGCTGGCGGCCGAGAAGGGCCTGACGGTCGACGAGGAGGGTTTTGCAAAGCACTTTGCCGAGCACCAGAAGAGCTCCCACGCGGGCGCGGAGCAGCGTTTCAAGGGCGGCCTGGCCGACAGCAGCGCGCAGACCGCACGCCTGCACACCGCGACGCATCTGCTCCAGGCCGCGCTGCGCCGCGTGCTGGGCAACGAGGTGGCGCAGAAGGGCTCCAACATCACCGCGGAGCGCCTGCGCTTTGACTTCAAGTTCGGCCGCAAGGTGACCAAGGAGGAGCTGGCCCAGGTGGAGGCGCTGGTCAACGAGTGGATCGCCGCAGATGTGCCCGTCGTCATGACCGAGACCACCGTGGAGGCTGCGAAGGCCGAGGGCGCGATTGGCCTGTTTGAGAGCAGGTACGGCGAGCGCGTGCGCATGTACACCATGGGCGAGTATTCCAAGGAGATCTGCGGCGGCCCGCACGCCAGCCACACCGGCGAGCTGGTCAGCTTCAAGATTCAGAAGGAGGAATCCTCCTCTGCCGGTGTGCGCCGTATCAAGGCGGTCATCGGCGCGAAGCCCGAGGATTGAGTGATAGGCTGCGGGGATATGCCCCGCAGCTTTTTCCTGCTTTATAGGGAAATGCGAAAAAAACGGGCGCGTTCGCCGTAATCGGGCGATTTGCAGCGATTTTCGGAAGTGGGAGCGGGCACTGGCCGCCCTTCTGCTTTATAGGAAATTGGGTAAAAACGGGCACGTTCGCCGTAATCGGGTGATTTGCAGCGATTTTCGGAAGTGGGAGCGGGCACTGGCCGCCTTTCAGCTTTATAGGAAATTGGGTAAAAATGGGCGCGTTCGCCGTAATTGGACGATTTGCAGCGATTTTCGGAAGTGGGAGCGGCCACTGGCCGCCTTTCAGCTTTATAGGAAATTGGGTAAAAATGGGCGCGTTCGCCGTAATCGGGCGATTTGCAGCGATTTTCGGAAGTGGGAGCGGG
>JAUNJB010000032.1 GCA_030535375.1 Clostridia bacterium
CCCGGGCGTCAAGATCAATCCGCTCAAGTTCTAATTGCACACGAAACGACACCCCGCAGAGCTTCTGCGGGGTGTTTAGTCTGCCGTGCCTTCTCACCGTGGGGGAAAAAGTTTGCCGGCGCCGATTCCCGATATGCCTTGGGAATTTGCCGCCTGGCATAAAATGCCAGAAGATGCAAATTGACAGTTTGGCAGGAAAATGGTATTCTAATGCTGTCACGAGTGATCAGAAACGACATGGAGGGAATACGATGAAAAAATGGATTTCGCTGCTGTTGGCGGCGGTGCTGGTCATGGGGATGTCGACGCTGGCAAACGCGGAGGAGAAGAAGAGCCTCAGCGATTTTTCAAGCCGCTTGCTGAAGAAGGCCGCCACGGAGGATGCGGCCGACGCGGGCACTGAGCAGGAGACGGCGCAGCAGGATGAGACGAGCTTTGGCACGCCGGTTTATGTGAGCGATCCTTTTTTTGAGAAGGTACGTTCGTCGGCCTATCTGAATGAGGACAAGTATTCCAAAGAAGCGAATGTGATGATCGAGCTTAAGAACGTCAGCGGCAGGACGCTTTATCCCAGCGAGGCTTCGATTGCGGCGTACAACGCGGCGGGCGAGGTGCTCGACGAGGAAACCTATTCAAGCGTCGCGCCGGATATGGTGGCCGACGGCGAGAGCCTGTACGTGTGGGATTGGTTCTACAATTTCCCCGCGGAGCTGAGCGATATCGATCATTTTGAAGTGACGATTGAAACGGAGACGAGCTCCTATCGCACCTATGCGAAGATTGAGGGCGAGGCGATGGTCAGCGACGGCATCGCGTTTGCGCTGGTTGAGAACACCACGGAGGAGGATATCTACGGCCTGCGTGCGACGGTCTGCATTGAAAATGAGGACGGTGTGCTGCAGGACATCTGCGACGTCTCCACCGGAAACGCGATCGGCATTTTTCCGGGCAGCGTGATGATCCTGCGCAGCAACGCGCGCGACTACGCGAATGACGGCGGGCTTGCGGAGGGAATCGCGACGGTGAGCGCGCTGTATCAGGTGGACTGAGCCGCTGGACTTCGCAAAGCGTATAAAGAACGGGGCTGTCAGGTTCAGAATCCAGATATTCTAAAAAAGCATTTGTGCCAGAGGGCTTTCAAAAAAAGGCTGCCATCTGTCGCCGCCGGTGGCGGACAAGATGGCGGCCTTTTTGGTGGGGACGGCAAAGCCCCAAAAGGGCTTGATTTGCTTGGCAGATTGCTTTTTTGGAATGCTTTCAATCGGCCTGACAGCTCCTTTTTTTGTGCGGGGACGGCTCAGCCCTTCCTGGATTCCTCCACCGCTTTGATGTAGCATTCCTCCACGCGTGCGGCGAAGTTTTCCATGCTGTAGGGCGCGGCATACTGCGCGGCGTGCTCCGCGATGGTGTGTCCCTCATCGGAGAATGCGCGGACCAGGACGGACAACAGCTCCTCATCCCTCTCCCCGGAGAGGATGCCGTTGACGCCGTCCTCGATGACGCCGTCCAGGCAGGCATCGTTCACCGCGCAGACGCACAGGCCGGAGGCCATCGCCTCGATGTAGGTGAGGCCCTGCGTTTCGCTGCGGGATGCGCTGACAAATACGTCGCCCATCGCGTAATACCGATCGATTTTCTCCCAGGGCTTGGGCCCGGCGAGCGTGACGAATTCGCTCACGCCGAGCTCCTGCGCCAGCTTTTCGAGGTGTTCGCTCTGGGGGCCCTCGCCGATGAGCACGAAGCGCACGTCCGGGCAAACCCTGTGGAGCATCGGGAATACGCGCAGAATCTGTTCAAGATTCTTTTCCTTGGCGATGCGGCCGATGTTCAGCAGCACGCGCTCGCCGGGCTTTACGCCGCACTCCGTGCGCGCGGCTGCGCGCTCCTCCGCGCTGTGGCGTTCCGGTGCGAAGCGGGCGATGTCCATGCCGGAGGGAATGATGTCGATAGGGGCCTGGACGCCGTAGCTGCGCAGCAGATCGAGCGTCTTGGCGGTGGGGGTGATGACGCGGTCGAAGTGATCGCACCACCACTGGGAGTATTTGCGGGTGAGCCTGCGGGCGGTATCGTCCGCAAGGCCATGGGTGATGTAATAGGTATAATCCTCCCAAACGGTGTGGTAGGTGTGCACGAGCGCGCAGCCGTTGCTGTGGGCGACATGGCGGCCGAAGTGGCCCATGATGAATTCGCTGTTGGTATGCACAACGTCAAAGTCGAGCTTTTCCGCCTCCCAGCTTGTAATGGGGGTGGGGAAGGCGAAGTTCCGGTCCTTGAGGGCGAGGAACGGGGTGGAGGCAATATAGTGGATGTGGTCGCGCCGATTGTCCTCCCAGCCCTTGCATTTTGGTGCAAAAACGTGCACTTCGTGTCCCCGACGGGTGAGCTCGCGCTCCAGATTGAGGCAGGAAGTGGCAACGCCGTTGATCTCCGGGTAGAACGTATCGGTGAACAGGCCGATTTTCATGGTGGTATCTCCTTTGCCGTTGAGCGGCATTTTTGGGATTTTGACGATTTCAGTATATCATAATCCGCTTTTACTTGCAAATCCCTCCATTTTGTGATAGCATTTGTATGGAATTTCAGGGGGAGTTGCAACTCCTCTTTTTAAGGGGGAAATACAGTTGGCGGTAGTCAAGGAAATCACCACGGTTGGAAGCGTCACCATGCCCATCAATGAGAAGTGGACGGTGCGCCGCTGCCGCTATGCACCGGAGGACGGCGGCCAGGGACGCCTGTGCATCGCCACGGGCATTCACGGCGATGAGATGATGGGCCAGCTGATCGTATATGGGGTGGCCAGGCGCATCATGGAGCAGCCGCAGCATCTGCATGGCGTTGTGGACATCTATCCGATGCTCAACGCGCTGGGCCTGGACATCGGGGAGCGCATGGAGCCGTCGAGCACGCTGCTGGATATGAACCGCGCTTTCCCCGGCACGCCGGACGGCACCGCGCTGGAGGGAATGTGCTATCGCATTGTGCAGGATATGCTGGGCGCCGATCTGGTGCTCGATATTCACACGAGCACACAGAATAAGAGCGAGCTCTACGAGGTGCGCATGAACGCGCGCGATGCGGAGCGGATGATTCCCGAGGCCCGCGCGCTGTGTCCGGAGCTGATCTGGGTCTATCCGGACAAGATCTCATACAGCGCGTCGCTCACCAGCTCGCTGTGCGAGGCGGGCACGCCTGCGCTGATTCTGGAGGCCGACGAGCGCCGCCGCCGCCCGCAGGATATCTCCGAGCACGTGGTGGAGGGCATCTTCTGCAAGATGAAGGATATGGGCCTGTGGACGGGCGATACCGTGAAGGCCCCCGCTCGGGTGGAGGACATCCCCTGCATCCGTGCGCAGGACAATGTGCGCCGCGTCACATGCGAGCACCCGGGTGTGTACGTGCCGATGGACCGTATCGGAAGCTATGTGGAGGAAGGGCAGCTGCTGGGCGTGGTGATCGACGCCCTGGAGGGTGTGGCGCTTGAGGAAGTGCTTTCCCCGGTCGACGGCCTGGTGTTCAGCCAGCGCAGCTATTCCGCCGTCTATCCGGGCACGCTGATTGCCCGCCTGTATAGAAAGGAGCACGCATGAAAAAGGATATCCTATTTACTGTGCCTTCCTATTTCCGGGAGGGAATGAACATCATGGGCTACCGCTTCGGCAAGGGCGAGAAGAGCTGTGTGGTGTTGGGCGCACTGCGCGGCGACGAGGTGCAGCAGCTCTATGTCTGTGCGCGGCTCGTCTCCTTTCTGCGCGAGGTGGAGCGCGACGGCGGCATCCAGCCCGGCAAGAGCGTGATGGTCGTGCCTACGGCCATCGGTTTTTCCATGAATGTGGGCAGCCGCCTTTGGGCGCCGGAGAACATGGATATCAACCGCCGCTTTCCCGGCGACGCGGAGGGATCGACCACCGCGCGGATTGCGGGCGCATTGTTTGAAAAGCTGAAGCTCTATCGCTACGGCGTACAGCTGACCAGCTTCTATCAGCCGGGCTCGTTCATCCCGCACGTGCGCATGATGGACACCGGACGCCAGAATCCGGAGCTGGGCTGCGAATTCGGCCTTCCCTATGTATATGTGCGCACGCCGCGCAGCTATGATCAGACGACGCTCAATTACTGCTGGCAGATGGCCGGCACGCAGGCGTATTCGCTCTATGCGGGCAAGACGCACGAGGTCGATGAGAACGCCGCCGAGCAGACGCTGCGCGCGATCATCCGCTTCCTCAACGGGCGCGGCATCATCCGCAGCGAATCGACGCCCGGGCACAATTCCACCGTCATCACCAATGACGATATCATCACGGTTTCCGCGTCGAGTGCCGGCCTGCTGCGCCGGGTGAAATTCGCGGGCGCGCATGTGCGCCGCGGTGAGCAGCTGGCGTTTGTGATGAATCCGTGCGACGGATCGGTGCGCGAGGTGCTCAAAACGCCGGTGACGGGCATGCTCTTCTTTGTGCAGGACGGTCCCTTCATCATCGAGCACAGCCCGGTGTTCCAGGTGCTCGCCAGCCAGCAGGGATAAGCGATGAAGCGATATGAAAGCAGCTTTACCAGGACGATGCTTTCCATCGCCATTCCGGTGACGCTGCAGAATCTGCTCTTTTCATCCTTCACCCTGGTGGATACGCTGATGATCGGCGCGCTGGGCGATACGCCCCTGGCGGCCGTGGGCATGGCGGGCAAGTGGACGTGGTTCTTGACCGTCGTGCTCTTTGGGTTTTCCAGCGGGGCGTCGGTGTTTATCGCGCAGTATTTCGGCGCGGAGGATACGCCGGGGATACACCGCACATACGGCCTGCTGAGCATAGGGGCGTTGGCTACGGCCGCCGTGTTTATGGCCGCGTCGCTGCTGGCGCCCGAACGGATCATCGGCCTGTTTACGAATGATCCGGAGGCCGTCGCCATCGGTTCGGCCTATCTGCGCATCATCTGTCTGAGCTATCCGTTCCAGGCGCTCTCGCGTTCCGGGGGTACGCTGCTGCAGAGCACACAGCGCGTGATGATTCCGTTTGTGGGGGCGCTGTGCTCCGTGGTCGTGAATGTCACGCTCAATGCGCTGCTGATCTTTGGCCTGTGCGGCTTTCCCGGCCTGGGCGTGCAGGGCGCGGCGATCGCGTCCGTCGCGGCGGCGGCCGTCAACGCGGCCGTGATTTACGCCGGCGGGATAGGACGCGGCACGCTGCTGCGGGCGCCGCTTTCTGCGATGATGGATGTCTCGGGCGCGTTTGTGAGGGAATACGTGCGGGTCGGCGCGCCCGCAATGCTCAATGAGACGATCTGGGCGCTGGGCAATCTGATGTACAGCGCCGTTTTTGGCCACATGAGCACCGGCGCATACGCGGCGATCACCGTGGTCAAGTCGATTGAGGACCTGACGAGTGTGGCGTTCATGGGGATGTGCTCCTCATGCGCCGTGATGATCGGCAGCTTCATCGGCCAGGGCGACATCGAGCGGGCCAAGGACTGCGCCCGCCGCCATCTGGCGCTGACTGTGGCGTTTTCTGTGATCATCGGCGGCGGCGTGCTGCTGCTGCGTGCGCCGATTCTGTCGCTGTTTGGCATCTCCGATGCCGTGCGCGCGGACGCGGGCGCCGTGCTGATGATTTATGCGCTGGAGATGACGCTGCGCAACCTGCCGCTGGTGATGGTGGTGGGCATTTTCCGCGCGGGCGGCGACACGCGGTATGGCCTGATCGTGGACAGCCTTTCGCTCTATCTGATCGGCCTGCCCGCGACGGCCGCGGCGGGCCTCGTCCTGCGCATGAGCGTTCCGGCGACCTATTTAGTCATGTATCTGTCCGAGGATATTTTCAAATGTGTGATCTATGGGTGGCATACGAGGTCGGGCAAGTGGATCCGGCCGGTGACATAACCGAATCATGGGAGGAACTATGGACAGCAAAATGAACGCATCCAAGCCATCGTTTGAGGAAAAGACCGCGCCCAAGCGCGGTGCGCTGCGGGAGTTTGCGGCGTTTTATAAGCCGCATCTGGGCATGTTCCTGCTGGACATGGCCTGTGCGCTGGTGATCGCGCTGGTGGATATCATCTTCCCGGTGGTCACGCGGAAGGTGCTCTACGACTACATCCCCAATCAGATGATGCGAACGTTTATGATCGTGATGGGCGCGATGCTCTGCGCGTTTCTGATTCGCACGGTGGCGCAGTGGATTGTCACCTATTTGGGGCATCTGATGGGCGTGCACATCGAGGCGGATATGCGCGCGGCGATCTTTGAACACATGCAGAAGCTCGGCTTCAGTTTCTATGACAAGAATCGAACGGGCCTGCTCATGTCCCGCGTGACGACCGATCTGTTTGACATCACCGAGCTTGCGCACCACGGCCCGGAGGATCTGTTCATTTCCATCGTGACGCTGCTGGGCTCCTTTATCGTGCTGTGGAATATCCAGAAGACGCTTGCTCTGGTGCTGATGATCTGCGTGCCGCTGATCATCATCTTTGTCGCCCTGCGCCGGCACAGCATGATGAGCGCGTCCCGCGATGTCAAGCAGCGCACGGCGGGCATCAATGCGGAGATCGAAAGCTCCATCTCCGGCATTCGCGTGGCCAAGGCGTTTGGCAACGAGCACGAGGAGATCGAGAAGTTCTCCCGCTGCACGGGGCAGTACGTCACCGCGCGCAAGGGATATTACAGGGTGATGGCGGGATTCTTCTCCGGTACGGATCTTCTGATGAACCTGATGAGCCTGTCCGTCATCTGCGTGGGCAGCTATCTGATCATGAAAAACGAGATGGATATCGCGACGCTGGTCACGTTCAATATGTATGTCGCCAGCGTGCAGAGCCCCATTCGTAAGCTCACACAGTTTACCGAGCAGTTTACGCAGGGCATGGCGGGCTTCCAGCGCTTCCGTGCGATCATGCACGAGCAGCCGGATATCTACGATACGCCGGATGCCAGGCCGCTTCCCCGGGTGGAGGGCGATATCGAATTCAAGGATGTCACCTTCACCTACGATGAAAACAAGGACGCCGTGCTGGAGCATGTGAACCTGCACATCAGGCCCGGCGAAATGCTGGCTCTGGTGGGGCCCAGCGGCGGCGGAAAGTCGACGCTTTGTCAGCTGATCCCACGCTTCTATGAGGCGACGGAGGGCAGCGTGACCATCGACGGCCAGGATGTGCGCAGGGTGAAGCTGGCCGATTTGCGCGCCAACATCGGCATTGTGCAGCAGGATGTGTTCCTGTTCGCGGGAACGATCCTTGACAATATCCGATATGGCAGGCCGAGCGCGTCCATGGAGGAGGTTGTCGAGGCGGCAAAGCTTGCCGAGATCCACGAGGATATCATGCATATGCCGGACGGATATGAGACCGTCGTCGGTGAGCGCGGCATTATGCTCTCTGGAGGGCAGAAGCAGCGTGTGTCGATTGCGCGCATCTTCCTCAAGAATCCGCGCGTGCTGATTCTTGACGAGGCGACCAGCGCGCTGGATACCGCGACCGAGCGCAAGATTCAGGCCGCGTTTGACCGCCTGGCGCAGGGACGCACCACGCTGGTGATCGCGCACCGCCTTTCCACAATCAAAAACGCGGATGAGATCATCGTCATCGGCGAACACGGCATTCTTGAACGCGGCACGCATGCGGAGCTTGTCAGGCAGGGCGGGCTGTATGCGGAGCTTGCGGCCGGGGCAAGCCTGGGCGGCGGCTGAGCGGTGAAACCGGAAAACTGCCTTTGACCGCTCCGCACATCGCATGGGTTTTGCGGCAAACCTCGCATGATGCTGTTCCGGCGTGTTTTCCCGGGGACACCGGGTGTTATGCCGGGCGTCCGGCCGCTTTGTCCATGGCAAAAGGCCCGGAGCAAAGGAAGTGTCAGGCCAGAGCTGAACCGCTCTCTGCCAGGCAGACAAATAAAAAACAGGAATCTCAGCGATGGGATTCCGTTTTTCTGTTCAGCAGCCTCCGGCAAGCTGCGGCAATTCATCGGCGGCAGGGTATCCGGCCGGTGCGGCGGCGCTCGCCGACGGCATTCTTCCGTGCGCGGATTTTGGTGTCCTGTCAAGGAAATGTATATGGATGTATTCCTGTCTTTGTGACGGATTTTGAACACAGCTTGACATTTTTCCCAATCGTTTGACACCGGGCTGTGAAGGTCGTATAATAGAACCGCTACATTTTCTGAAAGAGGGGGCGCGTATGTCCAAGAGGTCGATGGATGAATTCAAGCGCACCCCGCAAAGACGCTATGACCGCGCACCCCAGGAGGAGGGCCGTATCGAGCATGCGGGGCGTTTCCGCAAGCGATATTTTGATCTGCCGCCCGTGCGCGCGGGGGTGGATCGCGTGCTCATGGGCGCGTTGTGCGCGCTGATGCTGTTTGTATTGTGCAACGCCAGCTCGCCGATGAGCGAGGTGCCCAGCGTGCAGGAGCGATTTGCCGATTGGGCGGCCATTCAGAATGAAAAGACGGTGAAGCAGCTCCCCGGCGCGACGCCCGAGCCGGGCAGCGAGCTTTATGAGGCGGCACAGTTTGATCCCCAGCAGGAGCAGCAGGTGATCGCGCAGATGACCCCGGAGCCGCAGGAGAGCATCGTTACGCCGGAGCCGACGTCGGAATTCAAGCACTATGAATCGGGCGAGCTCGCATATGAGACGGATAAGCTCAGCGTTTCCATCGAGCAAAAGCAGAAGGACGATATGACCTATTTCGTCTGCGATATCAAGATTTCGGATGTCAGCCAGCTGCGCACGGCCTTTGCGGGCGACAGCTTTACCAGCGGCATCTATGAGGCCACCAGCGATATCGCCGGACGGTATAGCCCGGTGCTGGCGATCAATGCGGACTTCTGCCGCTATCATCGCAACGGCGTGATCATCCGCAACGGCGAGGTGCTGCGCCGGCAGAACATCACGAAGCATCACCTGCTGATTGTCGATGAAAACGGCGACATGTCCGTGCAGACGGACCGCTCCGGCAAGCAGGGATTGGTGGCCAACAAGCTGGAGCAGGCCAATACGTGGCAGACGTTCGAGTTTGGCCCGGTGCTGGTGCAGGACGGCGAGGCGGCCACGCTGCCCAAATCCTTCTACGTCAACTGCAACGACGGATATTACGAGCCGCGCACGGCCATCGGCCAGCTTGGCCCGCTGCACTATATCGTCATCGTCGTGGACGGCCGGCGCGACGGATATTCTAAGGGCGCGAGTATCCCGCAGCTCCAGCAGCTGTTCCTCGATGAAGGCGCGGAGTTCGCCTTTAATCTGGACGGCGGCGGCTCGACGACACTGTATTTTCTGGGAGAGGTTGTCAACATGCCCTCCGGCGGCAAGGAGCGCTCTGTCAGTGACGTGATCATGTTTATGGCGAACCCGCAATAGGCATATTCACAGGGAAAGGATGCATATATTCATGAAGCATATAAAAATCTGCGCGGCGCTTGCGGTGCTGCTGTTATGCGGCGCGTCGGCGCTGGCGGCGACTGAGCCCAATACCAAGACCATCGAGGAGACGACGACCTACGAGAGCGATACGCTGACAATCACCATCGACCGTTGGTGCTATGCGTTCAACAACACGGAGCTGCGCTTCTTCGTGGCCAATGTCTACACCCAGAGCCCGGATCAGCTTCAGACGGCGTTTGCGGGTGAGGAATACTCGAAGGATAACGCGGAAGCCACCAGCGCCATCGCGGAGCGCCATGATGCGGTGCTGGCGATCAACGGCGACTACTACAATTATAAGGACAAGAACGGCCTGGTGATCCGCAACGGCGTGCTCTATCGCGACGCGGCCTCCACGCGCGATCAGCTGACTATTTTGGAGGACGGTACGTTTATCGCGCTGCCCAGCGGCACATATGAGGAGGGCGAGGGGCAGAAGTACATCGACGAGGGCGTCGTGCAGAGCTTCACGTTCGGCCCGCTGCTGGTGAATGACGGCGAGGCCGTCGAGCTGCCGTCCAAATACATCATCTCTACCAAGGATACCGTCCGCGAGCCGCGCACGGCCATCGGCCAGGTGGATGAGAATCACTATGTGCTCATCGTGGCGGACGGCCGCCGCGACGGATGGAGCGACAGGGGCATGACCCTCCAGGAGCTTCAGAAGGTGTTTGTGGAGCAGGGCTGCCGCGTGGCGTACAATCTGGATGGCGGCGGAAGCGCGACGATGGTCTTAAACGGCCAACTGGTCAACAAGACCAGCGGCTCGCGTGAACGCAATGTCAGCGACATCATCTACTTTGTCAAGTGACCGGACCGGCCGGTTCCCGACAACCCGGAAGGGAGGAATGCCCATGAAACGCGCGCTCATCGCTCTTTTGCTCATGCTGGCCGTGCCGCTGTGCGCGCTGGCGGGAGAAGGCGATCCCATGCTCAGCGTGGATGACCTGCTTTCGCTGGAGGACAGTTATGAAGCGTTCCTCTCTGAATTGGAGGCGCTGATCGTCGAGCGCGGCCTGCTTTCCGAGGAGGAGAGTGCGGCCTGGCACGACGCGCAGCTGGGCGACTTCTTCCAAAACGGCGGCTACGGCTCGATACTGGTCAATTATATGCCCGGCGTCCTGGCGTATGTGCGGGAGGAGGAGACGGTGCTCACACTGCGCACGACGCTTGAAGGCGGACAGGTGCTGGAGTTGCTGACCATGCGCAGATATACGCCCAAGGACAGCTCGCTCTCCGGCCTGATGCTGACGCTGAGCCTGACGGACGAGGGCGGCACGCCGCTTGATGTGACCTATACATTGGGATCGAGCAGCGGGGTATTCCTCAAATGGGATGCGCTCACGGGCTCGTATGTCAGCGTGGGGGCCAGCACGGCGAGCGGAGGAGAGACGATTGTCTGGAGCGGGCAGACGCCCGTGCCGGATGCCAAGGGCCCGGTGATCACCATCGGCATCGTGGATGTGGAGACGCAGGAATCGCTGCCCGGCGCGGTGCTGACGCTGTCTGTCGACGGCGAGGGATACGTGCTCGCGGAGGATGCGCTCAGCGCGGAATAACGGAATTAAAACGGGGCCGAAGGCCCCGTTTTTGTACTATCGGTATCAGAGATGCCGTCCCTGATCCAGCCGTCCCAGATCTCCGGGCAGTATCCAGCCGTCGCCTTCTTGCCGCAGCGAACGATGGGCAGGCGAAGGAGCTGCGGCTTTTCCATCAGGCCGGAGAGAATCGTATCCCGGCTTTGCGTGTAGGCGATTACGCTCTCGCGAAATGCCTTGCTCTCCCTGTCGCACAGCGCGTCAATACCGACCGCCGCAGCGACGCTCTCCAGTTCGCGCTTGCCGATGCCGTATTTCAGCACGTCCACGCGCTGGTAGGCGATGCGGCGTTCCTTGAAAAAGCGCTCCGCTTTCTGGGTATCAAAGCCCTTGCCGGCAAAAATCTGCAATCCCATCCCTGTACAACCTCCGAAAATTCACGTATAATAGGTACATCTATCTTAGACGTTGGCGGCGTGTCCGTCAAGCCAAAGGAGCAATATGGGACAGAAAATTGCGCTGGTGACCGGCGCGTCTGGGGGAATCGGCTCGGCATGCGCGCGGGAGTTCGCGCACCGGGGCTACACGGTGCTGCTGCATGCGCATCGCGGAATGGATGCCGCGAAGGCTCAGGCGGACGCGCTCTGCGCGCAGGGGATGGACGCGCATGCCTGCCGCTGCGATCTTTCGGACAGCGCCGATGTGCGGCGGATGTGCGATGAGCTGCTGGGGCTGTATCATCGGATCGATGCGCTGGTGCTCAATGCCGGCGTTTCGCACACGGGCTTGCTGTGCGACATGAGCGATGAGCAGTGGCATGCGGTCATGGACATCAATGTCTCGGGCGCGTTCTACCTCTGCCGCGCGATCGTGCCGGGAATGGTCTCCAGGGGGAGCGGCGCGGTGGTCACCGTTTCGAGCATGTGGGGACGCGTGGGGGCGTCCTGCGAGGTGGCGTATTCGGCGAGCAAGGCGGCGCTCATTGGCTTTACGCGCGCGCTGGCCAAGGAGGTGGGCCCGAGCGGCGTGCGGGTCAACTGCATCGCGCCGGGGGTGATCGATACGCGCATGATGGATGAATACGGCGAACAGACCAAGGCGCAGCTGGCGGAGGAGACGCCTCTTGGCCGGCTGGGCACGCCGCAGGATGTGGCCAAGGCGGCAGCTTTTCTGCTTTCGCAGGAGGCGTCGTTCATCACCGGACAGGTGCTGGGGGTGGACGGGGGATATCTGTGAGCGCGGCGCGCACTGCGGCAAAATTTCTTTTTACACTGTTTGACATAACTTGGCGCAAAAATGACGGAAAATGCCGGATTGTGGGGATAAATTGTGGAAGGATGTCCACAGCAACCACAGGATGTTGTGGACAAACCGGCCGGCACCGGCAGGATGGCTGTGGATAACCTGCATTTTCCCCGAAAAATCGATTGCCAAAAAAGCCTTGAAAATCAGGCTTTTTTTTGATATGATAGGAACGCTGCAAGAAAAAGTTATCCACAAGCGAGCCGAACCTTTCCACACCCTGTGGAAAGTGTTGTGGATATCCACAGGATATCCACAGGGATAGGTGGACGAGATGTGGACAGATGAGGAATAACCGCGACTTGATCGCGTGACATACGGAGGGGATCCGCCATGGATCATGTGGAAATTTGGGATAAGGCCAAGGCACTGCTGCGTGAGGAGCTGGCCAGCGTCTCCTATATGACCTGGATCGACCAGCCGCTGAAGCCGGTCTACCTGCTTGACGACAAGCTGGCGCTGGAGGTCATCAGCGAATTCAGCGATAAGACGATCCGCGCGCGCTACCTGACCATCATTACCGAGGCGGTTTCCCAGGTTGTGGGGCGCGAAATGACGGTTGAGCTGATGAGCGTCAAGGAGCGCATCGCCTGGCAGGAGAGCCAGAAAAAGGAGGAACAGGCCCCGATACAGGGCGTCAACACGTTCAATCCGAAGTCCACGTTTGACACGTTCGTCGTGGGTTCCTCCAATCGATTTGCGCACGCGGCCTCCCTCGCCGTGGCCGAGGCCCCGGGCATGGCCTACAATCCGCTGTTCCTCTACGGCGGCGTCGGCCTTGGCAAGACGCATCTGATGCACGCGATCGGTCATTTTATCCAGGAGCATTTCCCGAACATGCGCATGCTCTACCTGCCCAGCGAGATGTTCACCAATGAGCTCGTCTCCGCGATCAAGAACAACAAGAACGTCGAGTTCCGCAACCGCTTCCGCAATGTGGATGTGCTGATGCTCGACGATATCCAGTTCATCGCCGGGCGCGACTCCACGCAGGAGGAGTTTTTCCATACGTTCAACGCGCTGCACAGCGCCGGCAAGCAGATCATCATCTCGTCCGATAAGCCGCCCAGGGAGATCGCGCGCCTGGAGGAGAGGCTGCGCTCCCGCTTTGAGTGGGGCCTGATCGCCGATATCCAGAAGCCGGACTTTGATACCCGTATCGCCATCCTGCGCAAGAAGGCCGAAAATGAGGGCATCGAGATCAGCGATGAGATGCTTGAGCTGATCGCCGGACGCATCGAGAGCAACATCCGCGAGCTGGAGGGCTCTCTCACCCGCGTGAATGCCTACGCCAAGCTCAACCATTGCCGGATCGACGAGGAGGTCATCGCCCACGCGCTGCACGACATCGCCGTCGTGCGCGATCCCAAGCGCATTACGCCGGACGTGATCATCGACTGCGTGGCAGAGTATTACAGCCTCAGCGCAGCCGCCCTTCGCGGGGATTCCCGCAAGAAGGAGATCGCCTTGGCGCGCCATGTGGCTGTCTATCTCACACGCGAGATGACCGGACTGAGCCTGCCGCGCATCGGCGACGCCTTTGGCCGGGATCACTCCACGATTATCAACTCCTGTGATAAGGTCACCAGGCTGCTGGATACCTCCGCCGATATGAAGGGATCGATCACGGATCTCAAGAAGATCATCACCGAGCGGTGATGCGATCCGGCGGGCGCGCGGGTGGGATGCGATCCGCGCCTTTTCCCGCTTGACAATCGCCGCCAAAGCGGCTACAATAGTATGCAAATCGCACATAGCTTTTACATAAAGGCCATGAAGGAACAAAGACGCCTCTGCTGATCCGAAGAGAGCCGGCGTTCGGTGCAAGCCGGCGACAGGGAGGCGGGATGACTCACTCCGGAGCCGCCCGCGTGATGAGCGCGGGACGAGGACGCCGCGTTAAGGCGAAGAGGGCTTCCTGTGGGCGCCGCATGCAGTATTGCGCGCGCGAGGGAGGCTGAATCAGGGTGGTACCGTGTGGCATTGTTCGCCTCGCCCCTGCGGAAAGCAGGTGTGCGAGGTGTTTTTATATGTAGGAAAACAGAGGAGGAATGACTGATGGGCATGACTATGACCCAGAAAATCCTCGCGCGGGCCGCGGGGGTTGAGCATTGCCGCGCGGGCGAATTGCTCATGTGCAAGCTGAATCTTGTATTGGGCAACGACATTACCGCGCCTGTGGCGATCAATGAGTTTGAGAAGATGGGTGCGACGAAGGTATTCGATCCGGCGAAGATTGCGTTGATCCCGGATCACTTCGTGCCGAATAAGGACATCAAGTCCGCGACGATGGCCAAGCAGATGCGCGATTTCGCGCGCGCGCAGCACATCGTGCATTACTATGAGGTGGGCCGCGTGGGCATCGAGCATGCGCTGCTGCCGGAGCAGGGCATCGTCGCGCCGGGCGAGGTGATCATCGGAGCGGACAGCCACACCTGTACCTATGGCGCGGTGGGCGCGTTCTCCACGGGCGTGGGCTCCACGGATATGGCCGTGGGCATGGCGACCGGCGAGTGCTGGTTCAAGGTGCCGGAGGCCGTGAAGGTGGTGCTCAAGGGAAAGATGAAGCCCTGGGTCAGCGGCAAGGATGTCATCCTGCACCTGATCGGCGAGATCGGCGTGGACGGCGCGCTCTATCAGTCGCTGGAGTTCACGGGCGAGGGCGTGAAGGAGATCGGCATGGATGGCCGTCTCACCATCGCGAACATGGCCATTGAGGCGGGCGCCAAGAACGGCATTTTCCCGGTGGACGACGTATGCCGCGAATACCTGAAGGGACGCGTTGACCGCGAGTGGACGGCGTTTGAGGCGGACGAGGACGCGGAGTACAGCAAGGTGGTTACCATCGATCTGGATGCGCTCGACCTGACCGTCGCCCTGCCGCACCTGCCGGAGAATACCAAGCCGGCCAGGGAATGCGCCGGCATGCAGATTGACCAGGTGGTCATCGGCAGCTGCACCAACGGCCGCATCAGCGACATGCGCATGGCCGCCGAGATCCTCAAGGGCCGCAAGGTGCACGATCACGTGCGCTGTATCGTCATTCCGGGCACGCAGCAGGTGGTCAAGACCTGCCTGGCGGAGGGCCTGGTGGATATTTTCATCGACGCGGGTGCGATCTTCACGATGCCGACCTGCGGCCCGTGCCTGGGCGGCTTCTGCGGCGTTCTGGCCGATGGCGAACGCGCGGTTTCCACGACCAACCGCAACTTCGTCGGCCGCATGGGTCACACTGGCAGCGAGATCATCCTGGCCGGCCCGGCCGTCGCGGCGGCGTCCGCGGTGATGGGCCGCGTCGCCACGCCTGAGGAGGTGCTTTAATCATGAAAGTGCAGTCTACCGTCATCAAATACGGCGATCACGTTGATACCGACGTCATCATCCCCGCGCGCTATCTGAATACCACCGATCACGCCGAGCTGGCCTCCCACTGCATGGAGGACATCGACGGCGATTTCAAGAAGAAGAGCGAGACGAGCAAGGTCATTGTCGCCGGGCGCAACTTTGGCTGCGGCTCCTCCCGTGAGCATGCGCCGATTGCCATCAAGGCGAGCGGCATTGAGCTGGTCATCGCGGACAGCTTCGCGCGCATCTTCTACCGCAATTCCATCGACATTGGCCTGCCGATTGTCGAGTGCCCGGCCGCGGCCGCGGCCATTCGCGATGGCGATGAGATCACGGCCGATCTCGACAGCGGCATCATCACTGATGTGACCACCGGCGAAACGTTCACCGCCGCGCCGTTCCCGCCCTTTATTCAGGAGATCATCTCCTGCGGCGGCATCGCGGCGTTTGTGCGCAGGAAGATGGAGGCGTGAGCGGACCGGAAGCGCAGGCGCGCTTCCTTCTGCTTTCAAGGGCTCATCTGCCGCGGCACAGGCGGGCTTTCGTGCCGTCCGCGCCGGGGGAGAAAGAACAACCGAATCATATGGAGTGAGGAACTTTGTCTATGAATGCAAATATCGTCACCCTGCCGGGCGATTACATCGGCCCGGAGATCGTCGCTCAATCCGTCAAGGTGCTTGAGGCTGTGGCGGCCAAATACGGCCACACCTTTTCCTTTGACGAGCGCAAGCTCGGCGGCGCGTCCATCGACGCCTTTGGCGTTCCGCTGACGGATGAAACGCTCGCGGCGTGCAACGCGTCCGACGCGGTGCTCATGGGCAGCGTCGGCGGCCCCAAGTGGGACGCCGTTGAGCCAGCACGCCGCCCGGAGAAGGGATTGCTCGCCCTGCGCAAGGGCATGCAGGTCTTTGCCAATCTGCGCCCGTGCACCATCCATCCGCAGCTGGCGGGCGCCTGCCCGTTGCGCCCGGACATCATCGCCCAACCGATCGACATCATGATCCTGCGCGAGCTGACCGGCGATATCTACTTCGGCAAGCGCTGGCGCAGCGAGGACCGCAAGGCCGCCACGGATGAGATGGCATATTCCGAGATGGAGGTCGAGCGTCTGGCGCGCATCGGCTTTGAAATGGCCAAAAAGCGCCGCGGCAAGCTCTGCTCCGTGGACAAGGCCAACGTGCTGGAGTGCTCCCGCCTCTGGCGGGAGACGGTTGAAAGGCTCAGCCGCGAGTATCCCGAGGTCGAGGTCAGCTACATGTATGTGGACAATGCCTCCATGCAGCTGATCCTGCGCCCGAGCCAGTTTGACGTGATGATCACCGGCAACCTCTTTGGCGACATTCTCTCCGATGAGAGCGCCGCTATTGCGGGCAGCCTGGGCATGATGCCCTCCGCCAGCCTGGGCAGCGGCACGCGCGGCCTGTACGAGCCGATTCACGGCTCCGCGCCGGACATCGCCGGTCAGGACATCGCTAATCCGCTGGGCACGATCCTCTCCGGAGCGCTGCTGCTTCGCCACAGCCTCGGGCTGGAGGACGAGGCGAAGGCCATCGAAAAGGCGGTCTCCCAGGTGCTCGATGAGGGATACCGCACCGGCGATATTTGGTCGGAGGGCTGCATAAGGGTCGGCTGCACCAAGATGGGCGATCTGGTGGCGGAAAGAATCTGAGACTGCCGGAAAAACAGATAAGAGATAAAAAAGGAGATTCTCTTCCCTTCCGGGGAGGAGAATCTCCTTTGTCAATGCCGTCAGCGGGAACGCGGCGTCCCCGCGGCCTTCAGGGGCGAGTAGCGCGTCAGGCCTGAGGCTGTTCCTCGCCCTCGATCCCACGGCCCTGCATATAGGCATCCATCGCCTCGGCGACCTTTTTGGAGTGCTCCACGGCCTCCACGACCGTGCGCGCGCCGTTGACGACATCGCCGCTGGCGAAGATGCCGGGACGCGTCGTGCGGCCGTATTCGTCCGCGACGAGCAAGCCGCGCTGATTGGCCTTGAGGCCATCCGTCGTGGCGACAATGCGGTTCTTCGGGCCCTGGCTGATGGAGATGATCGTGCTGTCGGCGGCGTAGAGCCGTCTGGAATCCGGCACGGGCTTGAGGGCGCCGTCTTCATCTTCGACGATGTCCTCGAAGATCACGCCCTCGTCGACGATCTCCACCGGCTGCTTGTTGTAGAGGAATTCCACGCCCTCGAGCACGGCGTAGTCAAATTCATGCTTGGAGGCGGCGACCTTCTGCGTGCGGGAGAAGCAGAGCACCTTGCGCACACCCTTGCGGATTGCCGTGCGCGCGACATCCATGGCGGCGTTGCCCGCGCCGATGACGATGAGCGTGTCGCCGAGGTGATAGCTGTCGGGATTGTTCAGATAGTTGATGCCGAAGTGCACGTTGCCCAGCGTCTCCCCCTTGATGTGCAGCGTGTTGGGCTGCCATACGCCCGTGCCCACGAAGATCGCCTTGTAGCCGTCGCGGAACAGGTCTTCGATGCCGATGGCCCCGCCGATGGACGTGTTGGGACGCACCTTGATGCCCTTGAGCTGCAGATGGCGGTATTCGAAATCATCGAGCACCGATTTGGGCAGGCGGAAATCGGGAATGCCGTAGCGCAGCACGCCGCCGATCTTATCCTTGCCCTCGAAGATGGTGACCTGATAGCCCTTGCGCGCGAGGATGACCGCAATGGTGAGCCCTGCCGGGCCGGAGCCGATGATCGCCACGCGGATGCCGTTGGACGGCGCGGGGCCCTTGACCATCTTGGTGCTGTAGGTGGTGGAGATGTAATTCTCGATTGTGGAGAAGTGCACGGGCGCGCCCTTGCGGCCCAGCACGCAGTGCCCTTCGCACTGGTTCTCATGGTTGCACACCAGGGAACAGACCGTGGTCAGGGGGTTGTTTTCAAACAGCGTCCAGCCCGCCTCGTCGAGATTTCCATCCAGCATCATGCGGATGACCTTGGGGATGGGGGTGTGGATAGGGCAGCCCTTCTGGCACTGGGGCACCTTGCAATTCAGGCAGCGCTGCGCCTCATCAAGAACGTGAATGGCCATATTCATCTTCCTTTCACTTGTGTATACAGAAATCAATCATCCCTTTTATTATACAGCAATATGTGCGGCCGGAAAAGGGAAAAAGTGTAAAAAGTGCACGAATTGAGGAAAATGGCCCTCCGCATGTTCCCGTCATGGACGGCAGCTATGCTTACGGCAACAAACCGGGGGGTTTCCCCCTGGAGAGGAGGAAACCCCCGCGCATATGTGGCTCAATGATTGCGGTAGTAATTGATGAGACAGCCGTCGGCGATGATTTGACGCTCATCCGGCGTGAGATTGCCGGTGGAGACGGGAATTTTGCTGACCGTGCCGCCGGCCTTTACGACGTAGGCGTCGAACTCGTCGATGCCGCTGAGGATCGCCTTGCGGATGCCGGGGATGAACACCCAGTCGCCCAGCGCGAATGCGGTTTCATCCTTGACCAGCAGCGGCGCCATGCCCCAGTTGATGCAGTTGGAGCGGTAGCGCTTGGTGGCGTATTCCTTGGCCAGATTGGCGGAGGCGCCCAGCACGCGCTGGCAGCTGGCGGCCTGCTCACGGGCGGAGCCGTCGCCGGGCTTGTTGGCGTAGATCGTGGAGCCGATGACGGTATTCGCGGGGTCGACCTCCACGGCCTTTTCGAGCGCCGCGTAGACGGCACTGATCTCGTCCGGAAGGGCCTTGCCCTGCTCGCGGCCGACCTCCACAGCGTGCACCGCCTTGGCACGGCCGACATAGGCCGGGTCCTTGCGGCTGAGGGCGAACTCGGCCAGGCGCAGCGGGTTGGAGCGGTAGGAGGACGTCTCGCCGGAGGGGATCAGCTCGTCGGTGGTGGTCACCGGGTCGGTGATGTAGGAGACGATCTTCACCAGCAGGTCCTCGGAGAGCGCGGGCTGCTCGGGCCAGTCCTTGATGTTCGGGCCCATCTTGAGCTCGTGCTCGGGCTCGGCATGGCCAAAGCCGTTGTAGACGCGCTTGTCGTACACGCTCTTGTCGAAGAAATACTTGGGCGTCGTGTAGTCCACGTCAATCTCGGTGGCGGCGGTCAGCCTACCGCCGTTGATGGCGGTGGCGGCGATGGAGCGCGCGTCCATGAGTGCGACACCGGACATCTGGCCCTCGCCGGGCTTGCTGCCCTCGCGGTTCGGGAAGTTGCGCGTGGTGTGGCGGATGGAGAATTCGCCGTTGGCCGGGGTGTCGCCCGCGCCGAAGCAGGGGCCGCAGAAGCACTCGCGGATGATCGCGCCGGCGGAGGCGATATCGGTCAGCGCGCCGTTCTTCATCAGCTGGATGTAGGCAGGCATGGAGCCCGGATAGACGCTCATCTTGAATGTTCCGTTGCCGCAGCTGTGGCCGCGCAGGATGTCCGCCACGGCGCAGACATTGTCAAACGTGCCGCCGGAGCAGCCGGCGACCAGGCCCTGATCGACCCAGATGCCGCCGTCGTGCACCTTGGAGACGAGATCGAGCGTCGCGCCGGTGATCTGCTGGTTCGCCTTCTGTTCGCACTCGTGCAGGATGTCCTTGGCGTTTGCCTTGAGCTCGGCGATGGTGTAGGTGTAGGAAGGGTGCATCGGCAGAGCGATGGTGCATTCCACGGTGGACAGGTCGACGTACACGCAGCCATCGTAGTAGGCGATATCGGCAGGCGCGAGCTTCCTGTACGCCTCGGGACGGCCGTGAACGGCGAAGTATTCCTCGGTCTTCTCGTCGGTTACCCAGATGGAGGACCAGCAGGTCGTCTCGGTGGTCATGACGTCGATGCCGTTGCGGTACTCGATGGGCAGGCTGTGCACGCCCGGGCCGACAAACTCCATGACCTTGTTTTTGACATAGCCGTTGGCATAAACCTTACCGATGATGGAGAGCGCCACATCCTGCGGGCCGACGCCGGGCCTCGGGGCGCCGGTCAGGTAGATGGCGATGACGCCGGGACGGGCCACGTCGTACGTGCGGCCGACGAGCTGCTTGGCGAGCTCGCCGCCGCCCTCGCCGACGGAGAGGGTGCCCAGCGCGCCGTAGCGGGTGTGAGAGTCGGAGCCGAGGATCATGCGGCCGCAGCCGGACATCATCTCTCGGTTGTAGCTGTGGATGACGGCCATATTGGTCGGCACATAGATACCGCCGTATTTGTGCGCGGCGGAAAGGGCGAACATGTGGTCATCCTCGTTGATGGTGCCTCCGACAGCGCACAGGCTGTTGTGGCAGTTGGTGAGCACGTAGGGCATCGGGAATTCCTTCATGCCGGAGGCGCGCGCCGTCTGGATGATGCCGACATAGGTGATGTCGTGGCTGGTGAGGCTGTCAAAGCGCATGCGCAGGTTGTCCATGTCCTCGACGGTGTTGTGCGCCTTGAGGATGGAGTAGGCCATCGTGCCTGCAGCGGCTTGGGCCTTGTCGGCGGATTTGCCGGTTTTGGCGCTCATCTCGGCGGGATCGGTGTACAGTTCGGTTCCGTTGACGAGATAGACGCCGGAATCATACAGCTTGACCATGGAAAAAAACTCCTTTCGCCTACATGTGATGATATGTGATCAAGGGTGAGGAAGACGGGCGCTTCCTGAGTTAAACTTATTATACATGATGCAAGCGGTATAGACAAATACTTTAAAATCATGAGACCTATAGAAAATATCAATGCAGAAAATAAGCCCGCGCTTATAGGGCGGGCGGGTCTGCGAAGAGGGGGATTGCTTGCGGCAATCGGACGGAGAAGCGGGCATGGCGGCGGATGGGAGCCTGTCTTTTCGCGGGCCAACCCGTGCCGCAGACCGGATGGATGCGGTGGTTTGGCCGGGTGCGGGGACGATGCGGCCAAGGCGCGGCCGCTCAGCCGGAGAGAGCGCTTTGCCTGAACCAGGCGAGGAATTCCCTGGCCGCGCGGGAAAGGCTGGCGTCCTTGAGGGTGACGACGCTCAGCTCCCAGTAGGCGTTATAGCGCTCCGGAATCATGTAGTAGCAGGGCTTATACGTGCCGCCTCCGAGGATGCCCACGTACTGGCGCGGGATGAGCGTGCAGCCCATGCCCTCGGCTGCCAGGCGGCGCAGCGTTTCATAGTTGCGGCTGGTCAGGATGATATGGGGGTTCACGCCTGCCGCGGCAAGCACGCGGTCGGTGACGTGGCGAATGCGCTGGCCGGGCGTCACCATCAGGAAGGGCTCGCCCGCCAGAAGCGCCGGGTCAAGCTCGGGGTATGCCTGATCCCCGCGTGCCGTGGCGAGATCGCGGTACGGGTTTTCGGGCGGCGCGGCAATCAGAAACGGATCGCGGCTGAGCACCTCGTGCCGCAGCCCCGGATTGGTCGTCACGCTGTCGTCAAGGCCGGTGTGCATGATGGCGAAATCGAGCTTTCCGTTCATCAGGCTGTGCTCCATCTCGTCGGTGGTCTCCTCGGCGATGCGCAGCTCAATCCCCGGATATTGGCGGTGGAAAGCGGGAAGCATGCGCGGCAGATGATCCGTCGCCAGATAATTGGTGATGCCGAAGGTGATGCGCCCGCGCACAAGCTCGCTTTCGTCGCTGATCTCCGCCTCAAATGCGGCGTATACGCGCAGCACCTCGCAGGCCATCCGATAATACTTTTCGCCCGCGTACGTGAGCAGAAGGCCGTTCGTCGTGCGCTTGAAGAGCTTTGTGCCCAGCTGCTGCTCGATGCTCATCACGCAGTGACTCAGCGAGGGCTGGGTGAGATAGAGCTTCTGCGCCGCCCTGGTCATGCTCCTTTCGTCCGCAATCGTCTTGATATACAAAAGCTCCCGGGATGTCATAGCGGGTGTCCCTCCCTTCCAGGCGCTATATGGTCGGTCTATTTGTGCAGCGTCTGGATAAACGCCTCGAGCCGGTTCATGCCCTCGGCGAGCATATCCATGCCGTAGCAGTACGAGATGCGCACATGGCCCTCCGTGCCGAAGCAGGAGGCGGGGATCAGGGCGAGCTTTCCCTCATGCATCAGCCGGCCGCAGAAGGTGTCGCTGTCCATGCCGTATTTCGCGACGGATGGATAGATATAGAATGCGCCGCCGGGCAGGCGCACATCCATGCCCATCGACAAAAGGCGTCCGTAGACATAGTCCCGCCGCCGGCGATAGGCGGCAAGCATCGCATCGATGGAAAGATCAAATACGCCCATGCACCCGCGCTGCACGCAGCCTGGAACGGAGACGACCAGAAAGCTGTGCGCCTTTACAATCTGCGCCATGACAGGCGCATCCGCCGCGGCATAGCCGACGCGAACACCCGTCATGGCATAGGGCTTGGACAGGCCGCTGACGTAGATTAGCCGGTCGCGCAGCGTGGGATCGCCCATCAGCGTGGGTGCGGCGGCATCATAGACCAGGCGGTCATACACGCTGTCCGCAATCAGGAACAGATCGTGCTGGATTGCCGCATCCCTGAGCACGGCGAGCGATTGAGCGGTGAGCACCTCGCCGTTGGGATTGTTGGGGGAGGCGAAGAGCACGGCGCGTGTGCGCGGGGTGATTGCGGAGGCCAGGCGGGCAGACGTCACCTGGAAGCCGTCCTGCGTCACATCCATGGGCACAAAGATACCTCCGGCCATTTCGATCTGCGGCTTGTACAGGCCGAACGCGGGAACGGGCACGATCACCTCGTCACCCGGATTGAGGATGGCGAACAGCGTGCTGGCGAGCGCCTGCGTGGAACCGACGGTCAGCACCACCTCGTCGGGACTATAGTCGCAGCCGAAGCGGCCGTTCAGATGCTCTGCCACCTGGGCGAGCATGTCGGGATAGCCCGCGTTGGGCGGATAGTGCGTGTCGCCGCCGAGAATCGCCTCCGAAATCCTCTCGCGCACTGACATCGGCGCGTCAAAGTCCGGCTCGCCGATGGTCAGCGCGATGCAGCCGGGAATGGCTTTGGCCGCCTGGCCGATGCGCCGGATGCCGCTGGGCGGATTGGCGAGCAGCCGCCGATTCAGATGTTCCCGCATCATGGGCGTTTCCTCCTCCGGACCCGCGGCGCGCGTGAGGCAGACGTCCGGGCGTCTGTCTTTTCCTGCGAAGCCTTGACAGGCAGGCGCTTTTTGAGCACCTCCGGCCGGGCGACGGAGTAGCCGAAGAAGCCCTCGGGAGTGTGCTCCAGCGGGTAATACTCGCCGTGCGCGTAGGCGATCAGATCCGCGCGGGAGAGATGCAGGCTGCCGTCCGCATCAAAGAGCGCGTCGCTGACGTATACCTGCTCGACCTCGCACAGAAACAGATCGTGGGAGCCGAGCGGAATCACCTGCCTGACACGGCAGCAAAGAAAGGCCGGGGCCTCATCCAGCGCGGGAGCAGGGAAGCCCTCCACCTCGCGCGCGTGCAGGCCCAGCGCGGCGAATTTATCGATGTCCCTGCCGCTCTTTACACCGCAGTAATCTGCGGCCCGGCACAGCGCCCTGCTGATCAGATTGAGGCAGAACGCGCCTGACTGTCGAATCTGCGCGTAGGAATGGCGCTCGGGGCGGATGGACACGGAGATCATCGGCGGGGCGGAGTTGACCACGCCTGCCCAGGCGATGGTGATCAGGTTGTTCCGCTCAAAGCCCTCCTGGGTGCCGCGGCAGGAGAGAAGAACGGAGGGAATCGGCGCCAGAAAGGTCGTCGGTCCGATGGGACGAAAGCTTGATGTGGACAAGGCGATACCTCCCTCAGTTTGATCAGAATTGGTCAGAAATGCCAATTGATGGAAAAACAGCCGGATTTTCCTGCTGATTACGTCTATGATACATGGATAAAGGATGAAAATCAATAAAAATTTTCCTTGGGCGGGAAGAAACGGCAGTCCACAATCGTCATGTAATCAGAAGCTCATGACGGGCCGGTTGGTTGCATAAAAGTCGAAAAAGTGGTAAGATGAAGCAAAGCTTCTGACAAAATGATGTCACGGAGGGGATTTTGATGAATGAATATGGATTGAAGCGGAAAATTGCGGCCATGCTTTGCGCGGTCATGCTGTGTGTCTGCGCGGTGCCTGGCGTGCTGGCAGAGGACAGCCAGCGGTCGCAGGAGATTGCCACAGATGGTCAGGCGAATATGATGACGAAGATCAAGGTGG
The DNA here is from genome assembly GCA_030535375.1 of Clostridia bacterium. Taxonomy (GTDB): domain Bacteria; phylum Bacillota; class Clostridia; order Christensenellales; family Aristaeellaceae; genus Ventricola. The sequence continues at coordinate 24,678 of JAUNJB010000032.1, forward strand.
AGGCTGTTGCCGTCGGCAATACGATCGAGGTGACGGCGTCCAACATCGCCAATCCTGTGATCAAGGTGAGACTGGATCAGGAAGACTATGTGAACATGCAGGGCACCAAGCATGTCTTTTATAACGTGTCCGCCGGTATCCATACGGTGCAGGTGGCCTACAATGCCCAGGATTTCGAGAAGTATGCTTCCGATTTGGTGCAGGTAGAGGTTTCGGCGGGCGTGTCCGGTGACACCTATGGTGTGAATCTCTTCACGACTTCAACGGAGGAAGATGACGTCGTGAAGAGATTCACAC
>JAUNJB010000193.1 GCA_030535375.1 Clostridia bacterium
GCGTGCTTGAATGGGGTTCAAGAGGCCGCGAGTTCGAATCTCGCCACTCCGACCATAAGAAGCCTTGAAATCATTGAGATTTCAGGGCTTCTTATATTATCGGGATATCTGCGCATCGGGGATACCCTTTCGTTGATTTCCCGATGTGCAGACCGCATACGCACATCGACGCACAGGGAAAAACGCTTAAAAACCACACGATGGGGAAAGCGGCCCATTGTGCGGTGAAGGATAGCAGCAATTGCTCGGAAAAAACACGTGAGATTATGGTAAGACAGCCTCCTCATCTGACGCCGCCTGCGGTTCTATGCCATATCGCCAATGGCGCGTCAAGGTGACGGCAGGTCAGGGTATTCACTCCGATTGTCTGTGATGAGATGGCGCCAAGGCGTCGCATGCATGAACGGATCGGCATGACAGGACGCGGCGGGGTAATAATAGAAGGTTTCTCTGATTTGTTCGGCTTTCAGAATTCGTTGTCCGGCCCCAAATCAATTCTGCGTCCTTTCATCGATGGTGATGCGAAGCGGCAATGGGAGCCGGTAATCGACAAAACCTATCGCCGGCTGCACGCAAGCCGATTGACAAGGTTCTGGGAGTTTCTTATAATAAAAGAAAGCACCGTGTTCGACGCTTTGCAGGCGGTTACTGATCGATTCCCAATGTGATCGTGGAGACGGTCATCGTGTCCGGCTCGATAGTGAAGATGCAGTAGATGTGTTCGAAGCTGCCGTAGTCGTCCTGAGTGCCGGCGGGGTAGGCCGATGTCGGCGCGAGCAGGGTGACGATGATGGAGCCGCTGTCCACGGTCAGAAGGCCGCGCGGGGGCAGGGCGGTCATGATGCCGTTCTGGTTTTCAAAATAATCCGCGCAGTAGAGGATGATCTCTTCATCGGATTGTTCGCCCGTCTGCTCGGCCGTGCGCAAGGATGTCAGGGTGGATGCCTGCTCGACGTATTGGATGATCTCCTCGTCGGATTGCTCGCCCGCCTGCCGGTCGGACTGGGCGGTTCTGGTGGTCTGGCTGGGGAACTGGGCCAGCAGGGTGTCCAGCGAATCGCCGACGCTGATGCCTCGCGGGCCGTCGCTCACGCGCATCCGTCCGGCGGTGCGCAGCTGCGTGAGCTGCGCGCTGGTGAGATCGCTTGTGCCGAAGGGCGTGCTGGCATCATAGGGGAGCGCGGTGCTTGCCGAAGCGGGTTCGGAATCTCCCGCCGGGCGAATGTCAAACACGATCAGGCAGATAAAAAGGCTGAGCAGCATGGCGCCCAGGCCGCCGGCAATGCACAGCACGGTGATTTGACGCTGCCGGCGTCTCATCATGATCTCTTTTCTGCGTTTTTGGGCCATGTGGTACCTCCTGTGCCCGAACGGGCAGTCTCATTATAACACATTTATCTCCCGTGCGCTACAGGCGGGAGGGAACGGAGCGTGAAATCATGGAAATGCTGTCGGGCGCGTGGCAGGGGCTGACGCAGGTGAGCGCGCAGCAGGCGATTCTTGTGCTGGCGGCGCTGTGCCTTTTGCTGGTTGTGCTGATGATCCTGGTGCTGTTCCTTTTGCACCGCAGAACCAGGCAGGCGGAGCGGCAGATCCGTGAGATGACGCAGAGCGTGGCGGACCAGCTCGCGCAGGCGGATGCGCACACCAAGACGAGCAGCCAGAGCATGCAGCGCGAATTGAGCGAGGCCATGCAGACGGTGAATGACTCAATGGTGCGCATGATGGGGGAGATGACGCGCACGCAGCAGGGGCAGATGGATTCGATCGGCGGACAGCTGCGCGCGGCGGGGCGTCAGGAGGAGGAGCGCATGGAGCGGATCCGCCAGACGATGGACCGCAGGCTGAGCACGTATGAGGAAAAGCTGGGCGGCGTGACGCGCACCCTGGATGACAAGCTGACAGGCAACGAGGAGCGCATGGAACGCATGCGTGAGACGATCGAGGGCGGCCTTGCGCGCATCAGTGAGGATAACCGCAGCCAGCTGGAGCAGATGCGCCTGACGGTGGATGAAAAGCTGAGCGCGACGGTCGATCAGCGGCTGGAGGCGTCCTTTGCCTCGGTGACCAAGCGGCTTGAGCAGGTGGTCACCAGCCTCAACGCCATGCAGACATTGGCGGGCAGCGTGGACGAGCTCAGCCGCACATTGGGCGGCGCGCAGCCGCTCGGGGCATGGGGAGAGGTGCAGCTGGGCGCGCTGCTTGCGCAGATGCTCACGGCGGAGCAGTATGCCCAGCACGCGAGCGTGAGGCCGGGCGGCGAGCCCGTGGCGGACTTTGTAGTCGTCATGCCGGGGCAGGGACACGGGCACACCGTGTATCTGCCGATAGATGCCAGCCTGCCCATGCGCGAATACACGGAGCTGCGCGCGGCGCTCGACTCCGGCACGCGCGAAGAGGTGGACAATGCGCGCGGCCTGCTGGAATCCGCCGTCCGCATGCATGCGCGGCGCATGTCGGAAAAGCTGATCGCGCCGCCGTATACGACGGATTATGCCGTGCTTTTTCTCCAGAGTGAGGGGCTCTTTTCGGAGGTGCTGCGCATCGGCGGCCTGGCCGAGCGCATCCAGCGGGAGAGCCGCATGGTCGTCGCCGGGCCGACCACGCTTTCCGCACTGCTTTCCAGCCTGCAGATGGGCTTCCGCTCGCTGGCGATTGAGCAGCGGACGGATGAAATCATGGCGCTGCTGGGCGCCGTGCGCACGGACTTCAATGGTTTTGCGGGCCTGCTCAGTCAGACGCAGAAGAAGCTGCGCCAGGCCTCGGAGAGCATCGAGAGCGCGCAGCGCCATAGCCAGACGATTGCCCGCAGGCTTTCGGATGTCGGAGAACTGCCGGGAAGCGAGGCGCGGAGGATGCTTGGTGAGGAGAAGGATGAGCTGACAGAGCCGTTTGACGACGACGAGTGGGATTGACCGCGCCGCCCGGCGGAAGGGTCATTGCGTGCGCAAGGCATCAGGCGCATGGCTTTGTCCACATGGGGACGAAAAGGCGTGCGCATCTGCGCGGGCGCGGTGGGATTGATGGAAAAAGGCTGCGAAGCGCGGATCGACGCGGAGAATTCGAAAAAAGGAAACGGTTTGGCCAAGCATCCGGATATTATCATTAAAAATCGACCAGAAGCCAAATGTTTTTAAAGAGTTGAACGGCCGCTTGAAATAGTGTGTAAAATGTAGTACGATCAAAGAGTTAGAAGCAACTAACGATAAATCGGGAAATGGAATAAGCCCGGCGAAGAATTTTCGGAGGATGAGGCCGCGGATATGGAGGAAGAAATGAATACATATGATGATATGGGAATAGATAAAAGGATTGACTGGCCAAGAATCAGAAAGCTGTTTGTCATCGGTTTGGTGGCCGGATGTATGGTTTTTGTTGGCGATATGCTCTTGGGCTACGGAGTGGAGGATCAAACCTTAACCGGATTTGCCAGAATGCTTTCGCCCTATCTGGCATTATCCGACGGGCGCATATTTTGGTCAGCCATGCTGGGCCTTATAGGAATACCGTTGGAGGGGCTTTGTTATTTCGGCATTTACAGACTGATGGCACAGAAGGCTCCGGGGCATGCCCATGCCTACCGCAGCGGGATTCTGGGGTATCTTGTCTTTGGCGGCTGTGGTGTGCATGTTCCCTGCCTTTCCTGCGCGTTTTTTTATAAATATATGATGGCGCAAAGCCCGGACACGGCTTTGGAAGCGGCCATAAGGTTTGGCTCATACTTTCTTGTGCCGGGAACGATTTTGTTTTTTATCTTCTTTCTGGTACACAGTATTGCGCAGATATCGGCCTTTGCAAAGGGCCTTACGCCATATCCTAAGTGGTGCTGGATCTTTTCGATCCCGGTAGGCATGGCATTTACGGCGCTTTTAAATGTATTTGGCAACCATGCCGTCATCAATGGAATTACCGCAGGATGGATCAGCGTGGGAAATATATGGATGTTCGGGGGCCTTTTATTAATAAAGAGTCATGCCGAAGAGTAAAATTTCTCTTGCACAAAGAGGAAAACCTGCTATCTGATATGAGACTGGGGAGCAGGAGCGTTGATAGCGCGTCCATGTGCGTTTCCCGGCCAGAGCCGCAATGCCTGAAGGCTTGATTTGCTTAGTAAATTGCTCTCTGGGAATGTCCGGAATCGGCCAGACAGCGCTTTTTGACCTATAGCGAATTGCGAAAAAAACGGCCGCGTCCGCTCAAATCGAGCGATTTGCGGCGATTTTCGGAAGTGGGAGCGGCCACTGGCCGCTTTTTACTTTATGGGAAATGGCGTAAAAAACCGGCCGCGTCCGCCCCAAACGGGTGATTTGCAGCGACTTTCGGAAGTGGAGGCGCCACCGGTCGCTAAGAAATTGCGCGGAAAACCGGACAGCGAGCACAGAAACACTTTGGAGTGAGAAGTGCTTCGGAGGTGGGAGCGCGCACGGCGCGCTTTTTGCTTTATGGGAAATTGCGAAAAAAACGGCCGCGTCCGCCCAAAATGGGTGATTAGCAGCGACTTTCGGAAGTGGGAGCGCGCACAGCGCGCCTTTTGCAGGAGATGCCGGGATGCAC
>JAUNJB010000194.1 GCA_030535375.1 Clostridia bacterium
CCCCCAAAGAAGTTCTTTCTTCCTTTCGTGTCCAACATGATTGACAAACCTACAAGCCGCCCTTTTCCCCGCTCAAGGCCCGGTTTTCCGCTGGAAATGCATGGAAAAGGGCGGGACTGCCGGCCTGTTTCCCATCCGCGCCCCGCCCAGGGTTGATGCGTATTCGTGGCTTATGCCTGCATCGGCATCATGACCGCGCCCTCCGGGCGGATCATCAGCGGCGTGCAGCTGCCCTTGCCGAACGCGCCTTCGATCATATCGATGTAGGCGTCAAGACGCGCCATCGGCACATACGCCTGGATCGTGCCGGCAAAGCCGCCGCCATGCACGCGCTGGGCGCCCTCCCCCGCCAGGAAACGGCGGCTGAGCTCGATGCCCATGGCCATCTGCTCCTCGGCCGGACGGGCATAGACATTCTGCAAAAGCTTCCAGCTGCTGTCGCCGGAGCGGGTCACCGCATCGAAGAAAGCCTCAATATTCCCCTCGCGGATGGCCTTCACCTGCTCCAGCACGCGCGCGTTGTCGTCATAGAAGTGCATGGCACGCAGCACGGCGCGGTCGCCCACCGCCGCGCGCAGCCTGCCCACGTTCTCCTCGACCTGAGCCTGCGGAACCTCGCGCAGCACATGCTTGCCAAACTCGGCCGCCACGGCCTCCATCTCCGTGCGGATGGCGGCGTAATCATCGGTCAGATCGCCGTGATTGCCGCCGGTATTGACGACGCACAGCGCATAGCCCTTGGCCGCAAAATCGCACGCCAGCGCCTCGACCTGAGCGTCCTCCGTCTCAAAGTCGATGGTCACCATGCCGCCCACGGAGGACGCCATCTGATCCATCAGGCCGCAGGGCTTGCCAAAGTAGATGTTCTCCACCTTCTGAGCGATGACCGCGCGCAGCTTGGAATCGACGACAAAGCCATTGTACAGCCCGTCGAGGATCGCCGCGATGAGCACCTCAAACGCCGCGGAAGAGGACAGGCCGCTGCCCCGCAGCACGGAGCTCGACACCGTCGCGCGGAAGCCGCCGACCGCATATCCCATGTCCTTCATCACGCCCGCGGTGCCGCGGATGAGGGAGAGCGTCGTGCCGAAATCCGCCTCGCGTACCTCAAGATTGCCGGTGGACACGGTGATCGGCGGGAAGCCCTCGCTGTCCACGACGATGATGCCGTCCTCCGTCTTCTCCACGCAGGCGATCGTATCGAGATTCACCGCGGCCGCCAGCACGCGGCCGTTGTTGTGGTCCGTATGATTGCCGCCGATTTCCGTGCGGCCCGGCGCGGAGAAAAAGCACAGCTCACCATGCTCCTGTCCAAAGCGCGCCTCAAAGCGCTCCACCAGCTTGCCATATCGCGCCTGCTGCGCCTGCAGCACGCCCTCACCGGCGCCGTAGAGCGTCCGTACGCGGGAGGCAAACGCCTCAGAGTCCTTATATGCAGCCCATTGCGTGTTCATCGCCCATTCCTCCATGTTGTAAAATTGCTGTCTTTATTATTGACGTTTTGGCGCATTTTGTCAAGAGGGCATATCGGCGCGCGGATCAAAATACGGGCCGCCCTTGCGCCCTTTGCATCATTTTGCTATACTATCGGTATCCGGCAGCGCAGGCCTTCCCCGTTCCGCGGCGGAGAGACAGCAATCCAGCTATACTCTGCCATCGCCGGAAAATATGCCTGCAGACCGGGCCGCCATCCGGCGGCAGAGGGAGGTTTCATGCTCATCTTTTTCGTCCGCCACGGCCTGACCGACTGGAATGCGCAGCGCCGCTTCCAGGGCACATGTGATATTCCGCTCAACGCGCAGGGCCTGCTCCAGGCGCAGGCTGCCGCCGGGCGCTGCGCACAGCTGCACATCGGGCGCATCTACCACAGCACGCTGGCCCGCGCCGCGCAGACCGCGCAGGCCGTCTCCGACGCCTCCGGCGCCCCGCTCGTCCCCTTTTCCGGCTTCAACGAGGTGTGCATGGGCGCCTTTCAGGGTCTGACGCGCGAGGAGGCCTGCGCGCGCTTCCCCGCCGAAAGCGCGGCATGTTTTTCCGACCAGGCACACGTCGCCCCTCCCCAGGGCGAATCGCTGCTGGAATTGCAGGCTCGTGCGCTGCGCGCGCTGAACGAGGCCGTGCGCGATGCGGGCGCTCTGGAGCGCATCGCCGTCGTCTCCCACGGCGCGCTGCTCAAGGCGCTGTTTTGCGGAATAGCGGGGATTCCGCTCCAAAGCTTCGGGCGCTTTGACGTGAGCAACGGTTCCATCAGCGTCGTGGAGAGCGCCGGCGGAATATACCGCCTCATCACGCTCAACGATATTTCCCACTTCGGCGATCCCTATGCCGCGATGACCACGACACGGCTGATGATCTGACGAATTCCGTTCAATATGTGAACTTTTTTTGAAAACCGCTTGACAGTTTCCGTCCGGCGGTTTATCATATACCATGTTGTTCACTTTATGAACCATATTTCGCAAAGGAGGAATGCGCAGTGGCATCCGACTTCTATGCGGGCGACAAGCTGCTTGATGCCTGGCTCTCCCTCACCTCCACGCTGTGGAACACGCGCCTGGTCACCACGCTGACGTTCAACGAGGCGCACGTCCTCGGCATTCTGCTCCGGCATCAGGATGACGTGCCGCCTGTCACGGCGACCGCGCTGATCGGACGCACGCATCTGCTCAAAAGCCAGATGAACAAGGTGCTCACCGATCTGGAGCACAAGGGCTTCATCGTGCGCAGCCGTGCCGAATCGGATAAGCGGATGATTCACATCCACCTCACCCCCGAGGGCGAGGCCGCCTACCGGCGCGAGCACGCCGGGGTGGAAACCATCCTCTCGCAGCTGCTCGCGCACATCGGGCCGGAAAAGGCGCTGAGCACCGCCGAGCAGATCGGCGAAATCACCGAGGCGCTGCAAATCATTCTCTCCGACAAGGGCGCGAGGTGAAGCGCCCCTCAAAATTGGCAACGAAAGGAATATATATTTCATGCAGATTCGCATCATCACCGATTCCGCGGCGGATTTCACCAGCCAGGAGCTCGCCGCGAACGGCATCACCTGTGTTCCCATGCAGATCACATTTGGCGAGGATACGTACGTCGACGGAATCGATCTGACGCCGGACATCTTCTGGCAGCGGCTGATCTCGGGCGAGAATCCGAAGACCTCACAGCCCTCGCCGGATGCCTTCCTCTCCGTATTTGAGGAGGCAAAGGCCGCAGGCGACGCCGTCATCTGCGTGCTGCTGTCCTCCGCGCTCTCCGGCACGCTGCAAAGCGCCGTCATCGCCAAGGGCATGGCGGATTACGAGCCGATCCATATCGTCGATTCGCTGACGGCGGCTATCGCGGAAAAGGTGCTCGTGCTGCACGCCTGCCGTCTGCGCGACGAGGGCAGGCTATCCGCCGGAGAAATCGCCGCCGAGCTTGAGGAATTCCGCAGCCGCGTCAAGCTCTACGCCTGCCTGGATACGCTCAGCTATCTCGCGCGCGGCGGGCGCATCCCGCAGGCCGCCGCCAGTCTGGGTTCCCTCGTGCAGCTCAAGCCGCTTGTCACGGTTTCCGCCGACGGCCACGTGGAAATGGCGGGCAAGGCCATCGGCCGGCACCGCGCGTTTGACGCCATGCTCAAGCTCGCCAAAGCCGCCCGCATCGACGCCTCCCATCCCGTCATTCCCATCTACTCCCACCTGGCCGATCATTGCAGCGCCTTTGTCGCCAGGCTCAATCAGGCGGGCATCGCCTGCCGTGAGTCGGATTCCACGCCCATCGGCGTGACCATCGGCACACATATCGGCCCGGGTGCGTATGGCTTTGTGTACGTCGAGGCGGAGTAATCGGTAAGCGTGAATCCGGTTTTCAGTTGATCATTTCATAAAAACGATACCGTTCCTCTTTGGCATCGTTGATATCCCTGTACATTCTTTGATCAGTCAGTATCAATCCCGCCTTTTCAATCACTTTCCAAGATGATACGTTATCTGCTCTGACAGTGGCGATCATCTTTTTTATATGATAACGGGATAAAAAATACTCAACATATGCTTTCACCGCTTCGGACGCATAGCCATTGTTTCTGTACTGTGCCCCGATAAAATAGGTGACGCCCGTTTCTTTTAAATCTGTATAATAAGAGCATCCCACAGAACCCACTACAGTATTTTCGTCCTTCAGCGTGATTGTATAGGCCAAATAGTCCGCATCCGGGTTGTCCCTTTCCGCAAGCGCCTTCGCCTCGATGATCCAGGACGCCATCCACTTGCCGCAGGATGCATCAAAGCCGCAGTCGCTCAAGCTTCCGTCCGCTGCCATTTCAGCAAAAGACACTCCGTCCTCGGTTTCTAAATCGCGAATGATCAGCCTTTGCGTTTCAATTCGCATTCATATGCCTCCTCATTGGGCCACCGCCCAGGAAACGAAACAGTCGCGCAAGCGCTCCTTTTCGTTTGAGAACGCTTCGCCTGCCTGTTTCCCGCCGACCTTCGGGGCTAAGTCCCGCCTGTTCCCGCCAACCTTCGGG
>JAUNJB010000195.1 GCA_030535375.1 Clostridia bacterium
GATTTATACGATTTATACGGGGCATGACTTGCCAACAGGTTTTGAACATATCAACAGCCCCTCGTCTTGTGATCCATGGAGGTGATCTTCTTGCCCACGGCATTAACCTACGCCCGCTTCTCTTCCGTCATGCAGCATGATTCGTCCATCGAAGCCCAGCAGGATGCGATCGCCAAATACGCATCTGCGCACGGCATCGACATCCTGGAGCAGTACGCGGATCGCGCCCGCTCCGGCACCAACGACGACCGGCCGGGTTTTCAGTCCATGATCGCGTCCCTCAAGCACCGCCCGGTGGATTACGTGCTCGTCCACAAGATCGACCGCTTTGCGCGCAACCGCTATGATGCCGCCATCTACTCCAGGATCATCAAGGAGCGCGGCGCGCGCCTTGTCGCCGTCGCGCAGGACTTTGGCACCGGCCCTGAGGCCGTCATCATGGAGGGGCTCATGCAGGCCATGGCCGAGTATTACTCCCTGAATCTCTCCACGGAGATCAAAAAAGGAAAAACCGTCCGCGCGAAAGCCGGCAAATATTCCGGCGGCATCACCCCGTTCGGGTACCGATCGGACGGAAACGGCAGCCTGATGATTAAAGAAGACGAAGCCTTCTTCGTTCGCAAATTCTTTCAGGCAGCCATCGATGGCACGCCCTACGCACCAATCGTCCGCGAACTGACAGCCGCAGGCATCACCGGCCGCCTGGGCAAGCCCTTTAACAGCAATCTCGTCTCCGGCATGCTTCGCCTGCCGGTCTATTCCGGCACCATGAAAACATGGGTAAACGGTGAACTGCACCGTTTTGAAAATCACCATCCCGCCATCGTATCCCCAGATATTCAGAAGGAGGCCATCCACATGCTTGATACCAGGTCCCGTGCCGGTCATGAATCCCTGCACCGCATTCATCTCTGCTCCGGCATCACTTACTGCGGCAAATGCGGCTCTAAAATGAGCGGCAATACGCAAAAAGCCAGGGGGAAGTATTACTTTTCATACGTCTGCAAAGGCCGCTGCGGCATCCGTTCCATTCCTGCTCTGGAGCTTGAAACGGCTGCATGTAACTACGTCAATGCCGTCCTCTCCCCCAAAACGCGCGAAGAGCTGGCCCAGGCTGTGCGCGTCTACATCGCCGGCCAGACCGAAGCCGCTAGGCAGCGCGCTCCTGAAGCACAGCGGGAAATTAAAAAACTGCGCGCTGAAATCAGCGCGCTCATTGCCAATATGTCCGCGGGGGTTCTTTCCGCTGCCGTACTCGAACAGCTGGGCAAGCAAGTCGAAGAGAAGCAGGCCCGCATCGCCCTCCTCATGGAGATGAAAAAGCAGCCTCCCCAGCTAACGCCCGATCTCATCGATAACTACTTCGGCGATTGTGCTGTGATCTCGCCGGATGACGCAGATTCCCTCCATACTCAACGCGTTCTCCGCCATTTCATCGAGCGCATCGATGTCTACGATGACCACATCCAGTTCACCAGTACGCTGGATACTTGGCTGCGCGAGCATCAGGCTGGTCTTCCATCAGCAGAAGCTCTCATTTCACCTGATGCAGAAAAAAATATGACTGACCATAGTCCTGCTTCATCGTGTCCGCCAGGTACTGCATCATTTGATAGACCTGTCCGTTGAGCGGCTGGGCCTGTATGGTCTGCATCACCTCCCTGATGTCGCTGCCCTCCCACTCGATGATCGTCTTGCTCAAATCGGCCACATCCTCGACATGGATACCGCTTCCCCGCCTGACGAAGTGCCGCTGGATGCTGCTCTCCCGGGCGTTGTCGTCGATGTACTTGGCATAGCGGTCGATGGCGTTCTGCGTCTCTCTGTAATCGTGGATGAGTCCCGTGCCAAACGGTTTGCGCCACACATCACGGTATTTGAACATCGTGAACGGATATTGCCCGTGCGCGTAAACGCCCTCCCGGTACGTCCTCTCGCCGCCCGGCACGCCATACCCAGTCTCCGTGCTGTAAAGCAGCGCCTTTCCCGCGAACTGCGCCATGTGCACGCGCGTGCGCCGTTTTTGTGCGTCATATCGCTTGTACCAGAATTCGATCAGCGTCGTCTTCGCGTCGCCGTCCGGCGCGTCGAACTGCGCTTCCTCGTCCTGATTGGCGTATGCATCCTCCACCACGTATCCCTTGGCCTGCGGATAGTGCTCCTCCACCCACGCCACCGTCGTGTGCGTCACCTTGAAGCATCCCCGTCCGTCCTGGATATTCTCGTACATCGGATCGGGATAAAAGTCCTCCGGGTGCCATGCGATGACGTTGACCATGCCCTCGCCATCCTCCATGTCGTCATCCCAGAAGACCTCAGCTACGCCCGTGCCCGTGACGACGGTATCCTCCATCAGCATTTGGTATTTGCCCGGCCATCCGGCGTGGTAGAGCACGAAGCTCACCACATCGCTCATCTCCTCGGCGCTGCGCGCGGTTTCCTCGCGCTCGGGCACCATCTTGGCCTCCGGCATGTTGTCGGTCTGATCGGCGATCATGTTGTCCACACAGGAATTGAGCGTATTGCTTCCCGGCGCGGTCAGGCTGCGCTCCATCTGCTTTCTCTGGCGCATCATCCTGGCCTGCCTCATCTGCTCATGCTCCTCGCGCAGCCTGTCGCTGAAGAAGTCAAACAGCTCGTAGCCCCGCCGCAAAAGCCCTCGCTCCCGCGCGCTAAGCGGCTGCGCCGTCAGCGTCCGCTCATCCCGCATGGTCATGTCGCCCGCCTGTCCCGTCCCCTTTTCCCCATCATCGAATCTGATCATGTGCACTCCTTTCTCCTCGTCTTCCCTCTGTCCCGTGCCCGTTCACGGCGCGCGGGCACATGCCGTTCTCTCCATCCGCAGCCTCCTTTCCGCGCCGCATTTTTCACCCCGCCAGCGGATCAAATCCCGCGGCCCTTCGCCGTGTCTGCGGCCTTGGCGCAATGGGCCGTGACATCAGGAAGTAGCGCGTCTCGTCGTAGATATGGTCCTCTGCCGCCGTGTCGATATCCTCCGGCCTCCTCGCGTCGTAGGTCAGAGACGGAATCGTCCGTATGAAGTCCCGGCAGTTTGCAAACACGTAGAGCATCGGCCTCCCCTCCTCGTCGAATTTGAGCCGCTCATGGAGCTGCATTTTGCCAGGCAGCCGCGTATTGTCCCCTTTGGAGAAGGCCACGCCGCTGAACGCCGAACGGATCTGCTCCTCCACGCTCATTCCGCGGCTCCTGTCCCATATCGCGGGATCGGCGATGCCCGCCACGCGAATGCCGTCCCGGATCTCGGGCTCCAGCAGCTCGGCAAGCCTCTCGGCGATCTCTCCCGGCGCAAGCATTACGCCCGTGTTCGCCTCGCCCGGCACGCAGCCGTAGAGCTCCTTGTACCGGTAAACCCGCCCGTCCTCGTCGACAGTCCACACCCCGAATGAAAACGGCCGCGTGTATCCATGATCAAAGCTCACGTATCGCGGCCAGTGATAGGGGATGTCAAACGGCCTGATCACATGCGTGAACAGGCCGTCCTCATAATGCTGCGGGTCGTCGGTAAACTCCGGAAACGCCTGTCCGTCAAAGGCGTCCCACCTGCCGTAAAGCAGCGCATCCCGAAGCGCACGCGGCTTTTGCTCCAGTTCGATCACGTAATCCTGCGTGATATGCGGGTTATCCCTCGCCGTGGCGGGAATGTACTGCACGCGCCGCACTGCGACGCTGCCCAGGATATCGCTTTTGACCGGCATCTCCCGGATGCGCTCGCCGCAGTATGTGCTGTCCACAAACCGCGCCTTCACCCAGGCATGTCCCGGCCCGCCCGGGTTGCTCGCCGCGCGCACACAGGGCGTGATGCCCAGCCTTTTTTCGGCGCGAAGCCTTGTGCGCAGGTAGTCGTACATCGGCTTGGTGAAATGCGTCAGCTCGTCGAAGTACAGCCAGTGAATCTCCGCGCCCTGGTATTTGAGCAGCCCCTCTCCCTCGTTGCTCAGGTGACAAAAGTGCGCCGTGCTCCCGTTCAGGAATCGCATCTCGTGCGCGCTCGCGGTGTACTTGCCCAGTTCCTTGGGCACGATGGTCTGCATTGTGCGCACCAGCGTCATTTCCAGCTCAGGGTAGGTTCTTCTGAACAGATAGGCGTGCGTTCCGGGCCAGCGCATGCATCGCATGAATGCGTCCCAGCAGATGGCGTAGCTTTTTCCGCCGCCCGCCGCTCCGCCGTAGAGCACCTCGTCCGCCTCGCTCGCGTGAAACATGCGCTGCTTTTCCGTCGGCCGGTAGCTCAGGCTGATGTCCATGCCTCTTTCCTCCCGTCACTCGTCCTGCGCCTTGCCGTGCGCCCTGGGCATTCCCAGTTCAGGCGCGCCGCACGCAAATGTGATGGTGATATCCCTCTTTTCCTCTCTGGGCACGCGCACGCCCGCCCGGTCGAGGATGTCCTTCGCCGCCCGCTGAATCACCGGCCGGGATTTGTCGTCCTCGTCCCCGAGCAAAAGCGCCGCCTGCTTCTTCGCAGCCTGTTCGGCGTTTTCGT
>JAUNJB010000196.1 GCA_030535375.1 Clostridia bacterium
GCCGATTACAGCACCTTTGTCCCGTTCGCCTTCAGCTTAAAGCTGCATCCAAGCATCTCTGCCGCGCGGCGGCACATGAGCATGCGCTCAAGAAAAATCTCAAAGTAATCAAGCACAGAGCAGATCTGGTCGTCAAGCTGAATGTTCAGCGTGATCTGCCTCTTCTCCCTGTCCATATCCAGCTCAGAGCTGATCGCGGCAAAGTTGACGCGGTCATGGATGTCGAATTTCGTCCGATCACGCCCGCGCACACGGCTGCGGCGCACATCCGTCTTGTCCGCCAGGATCAGTGCCGCCGAGACCGGGTCCACGGCCGTGCCCGTCTTTTCGTCATGATTGCCGATCGCGGCGATCACGACGGCCGTTTCATCCGGCTCCATGCCCATATTGCTAAGGATCTTCAACGCCATCAAACCACCCGTGTGCGCGTGATCCGTCCGATTGATGCAGTTGCCGATGTCATGCATATATCCCGCAATCTTCGCCAGCTCCACCTGTCTTTCCGGATAGCCGAGCGCCGTCAGAATCTTCGCGGCCGTGTCCGACACCTTCACCGCATGGCCGACGGAGTGCTTCGTGATTCCAAGCACGCCCAGATTCTCATTTCCCTTTTCGATATAGGTGCGGATTTCCTCATTCTCCCGCACATCCACGAATGTCACCATGCGCTTCCTCTCCCGTCATCCCCTGCCCGTCCGCTCAAAGCTCACGCTGATCCTCGTTCCCCGGCCAAGCTCACTGTCCATCTCGATATCCGCGCCATGCTTGGCCGCGATATGCTTGACGATCGCAAGCCCCAGGCCCGTGCCTCCCGTCGCCTTCGAGCGGCTTTTGTCCACGCGGTAAAAGCGCTCAAAGACATGCGCCTGATTCTCCTTCGAAATGCCGATTCCCGTGTCCTGCACCGTCACGATTGCCCTCTCCCTGGCCGGATGCACGGTCACATGCACCGCTCCACCGCGGACGTTATAGCGAATCGCATTGTCGCACAGATTGTAGAGCAGCTCCTCCATCATTCGTCTGTCGGCCTGCACAAACGCGGTGCGCGCGTCAAGCTCGAGCGAAACCTCCATCTTCTGCGCGCTGAGCCGCAGCTGCTCCACGACGTTCGCGGCGATCTGCGCCAGATCGACCGTTTCCATCGCAAGCTCCTGCGCCGGAGAATCCATCTGGGATAAGCGGATGATGTCGTTGATCAGCGCCAGCAGACGATTGGCGCTCTTGTGAATCTCTCCCGCAAAGCGCGTCGCCTGCTCGCCCGTGGCCATGCCGCTTTCAATCAGCTCCGCGTAGCCGGAAATCGAGGTCAGCGGCGTCTTGAGCTCGTGAGAGACGTTTGCCGTGAACTCCACACGCATATCGGCGCTCTTCAGGATTTCCTCGTGCTGCTTTTTGATCATGCCCATGAACGGCTCGAGCTCTGGATACCGCGCCACGCCCTCCATATGATCCAGGTGCGCCGTCATCTGCTCAATCGGCTCGATGAGCCGCCTGGTCAGCACGCTGGCGGCATAGACGCTCAGCGCCATCATCAGCAGCATGATCAAAAGGATCAGCGGCAGCGCGCGGATGTAGATGCTCCAGATGCTGGACGCCTCCTCCGCCACGCGCAGCGCATCGCCGTTTTCCATGCGCACCGCATAGTAAAATGTGCTCCTGTCCACCGTTTCGGACGTGCGGACATAGCGTCCCTCGCCCTCCTCCAGCGCCTGGCGAATCTCCGGCCTATTGGCATGGTTGCCCATTTCCGCCGGATTGGCCGCGCTGTCAAAGTAGACTGCTCCGTCCGCGTGCACGAGCGTCACGCGCAGGCCGTCGTCCAGCGCGGAGAGCACCCTTTCCTCGCCCTCCTTCTCGATCAGCGCGCTGAACACGCGGGCATTGACGCTCAAATCCTCGATGACACGCTTTTCAAACATGTTGTAGGTCAGCACCGTCAGCAAAACCGTCGTCGAGCCGATGGCCGCCGCGATGACATAGATGAAGTAGGTGAGAATTCTCTTTTTCATATTTCTCCCGCGTCCGCCATGTAGCCGACATTGCGGATGGTCTTGATCAGCGCGCCGCCCGTTCCCAGTTTCTGGCGCAGGGTGCGCACATGCACGTCGATCGTCCGGCTCTCTCCCTCAAACGTCGAATCCCACACGCGCTCCATGATCACATCGCGGGAAATGACGATGCCATGGTTTTTCATCAGCAGGCGCAGCAGCTCGAATTCCTTGTAGGTCAGCTCCACCGGCCTGCCGCCGACCAAGACCAGACGCTTCTCGCTGTCGAGCGTCACGCTGCCGCAGCAGAGCACGCTCTCCTCCGCCCCGCCGGAGCGGCGCAGCAGCGCCTTGACCCGGGCGATCATCTCCATCACCCCAAACGGCTTGGCGATGTAATCGTCCGCGCCGCCGTCCAGCCCCTTCACCTTGTCGATCTCCGTCGACTTTGCCGTGACCAGGATCACGGGAATCCGCCGTGTATCCGCGCGGCTGCGCAAGCGCTTCAGGATGCTCATGCCATCCTCGTCCGGAAGCATGATGTCCAGCAGAATCAGCTCCGGCAGCCGTTCGCCAAGCGCCTTGTAAAATGCCTTCGCGGTCTCAAATCCCGCCGCCTGATAGCCGCTGTTCTTGAGCGCAAAGAGCTCAATCTCCTGAATATTCCGGTCATCTTCCACGATGTAGATCATCATTTTCTCCCGTCTGTCCCGCCGCTTTATCCCTGTGCGCCGCCGCTCTCCGGCAGGCGATAGCGCTGCTCATAGGCCAGCTCCTCGCGGTCAAAGTCCTCGTGATCCTGGCGCTGCATGCTCAGCAGGTATTCGTGCGCGTCGTATTCGTCCTTGGGCACCTGAATCTGGTAAATGGCGATGTTGGAGCAGTGGTCGGCCACACGCTCAAAGTTGGTTGAGATATCCTGGAGCACAAATCCGAGCTGAATGGTGCATTCCCCGCTGGTCAGCCGCTCGATGTGGCGGGTTTTGACGCTCGCATTCAGATCATCGATGCACGCCTCCAGCGGCTCAACCGTCTTGGCAAGGCGCACATCGCTGCGCAGGAAGCTGTCCACCGAACGGTTCACAATGTCCCGCACGGCCTCGGCAAACACGTGCAGCTCCCCCGCGGCCCTGGCCGAAAAGGCCATCCTCTTGTTCGCCATCTCCCGCGCGGAATCCAGCAGGTTGACCGCGTGATCGGATATCCGCTCAAAATCGCCAATCGAGTGCAGCAGCACGGAGACCGTGTGCCCATCCTCGCGGGAAAGCTTCGCGCGGGAGAGCTTCACCATGTATGTGCCCAGGTGATCCTCGTAGCGATCGATCTTGGCCTCCAGGGCCTCGATGCGCTCCGCCTTCTCCTGCGAATATCCGCCGCCGTCCAGCAGCGCGATCGCCTCAAAGATCGCCTCGCGCGTGAGCTGCGCCATGCGGCCGGCGACGACGCGGCACTGCTCCACCGCGAACGCCGGCGTAGCCAGAAACCGTTCGTCGAGCAGCTGAAAATCGTCGATCTTCTCGATCTTCTCGTCATCGCGCACGGTCAGGACGGCCAGCCTCTCCAGCAGCCCCGCCATCGGCAGCAGCACCAGCGTCGCGAGCACGTTGAACATCGTGTGAATGACCGCGATGCCCGCAGCGTTGGCCGCATCATCCATAAAGGCAAACGGGAAGACCGCGTTCACCGCATAGAACACGGCCATGAACAGCGCCGTACCGATGACATTGAAATACAGGTGCACCAGAGCCGCGCGCTTCGCGTTTCTGCTCGCGCCGATGCCGGAGAGCAGCGCCGTGACGCAGGTGCCGATGTTCTGGCCCATGATGATGGGCAGCGCCGCGCTGTATCTGACCGCGCCGGTCGCGCACAGCGCCTGCAAAATGCCCACCGACGCCGAGGAGGACTGGATCACCGCCGTGAGCAGCACGCCGGCCAGCATGCCGAGGATGGGATTGGTGAACGCGGTGAGGATGCCGGTGAATTCCGGCACGTCGGCCAGCGGCTTCACGGCGGCGCTCATCATGTCCATGCCGGTCATCAGCACGGTGAAGCCCACGAGGATCGTGCCGATGTTGTGCTTCTTTTCCGATTGGGTGAACAGCAGGAACGCCACGCCGACGATCGCCAGAACCGGCGTGAACGAGGACGGCTTGAGCATCCGGACAAAGAAATTGCTGCTCTCGATGCCCGTCAGCGACAGAATCCAGCTGGTGACGGTCGTGCCGATGTTGGCGCCCATGATCACGCCCGCGGCCTGGGACAGCCGCATGATCCCCGAATTCACAAAGCCGACGACCATCACCGTCGTCGCCGAGGAGGACTGGATCACCGCCGTCACACCCGCGCCCAGCAGCACGGCCTTGATGCGGTTTTGCGTCAGCCTTTCCAAAATGCCCTCCAGCTTGCCGCCGGAGGCGCGAGAGAGCCCCTCGCCCATCACATGCATGCCGTACAGAAACAGCGCAAGCCCGCACAGCAT
>JAUNJB010000197.1 GCA_030535375.1 Clostridia bacterium
AGGCGATCACCCGCGCTATCGCGGATCAGGCGCGCACCATCCGCATTCCGGTGCATATGGTCGAGACGATCAACAAGCTGATCCGCGTCAGCCGCCAGCTCCTGCAGGAGAAGGGCCGTGAGCCGCAGCCCGAGGAAATCGCCGAGGCGATGGGCATCAGCGTGGAAAAGGTGCGTGAGATCATCAAGATCGCGCAGGAGCCCGTCTCCCTGGAGACGCCTATCGGCGAGGAGGAGGATTCCCACCTGGGCGACTTCATCCAGGATGACGATGCGCCGCCGCCCGCGGAGGCCGCTTCCTTCACGCTGATGAAGGAGCAGCTGATGGGGGTGCTCGATACGCTGACCCCGCGCGAGAAAAAGGTGCTTTCCCTGCGCTTTGGCCTGGAGGACGGCCGCCAGAGGACGCTCGAGGAGGTCGGACAGGAGTTCAATGTCACGCGCGAGCGCATCCGCCAGATCGAGGCGAAGGCCCTGCGCAAGCTGCGCCATCCGAGCCGCAGCAAGAAGCTCAAGGATTATCTGGAGTGATTTTCTTCCTTTCGGGAGGGAAACGGGCCGTAGGCGGCGCGCCTTCCTGAAGAAGGAAAGCCCCTGATTGCTCCAGTTGAAAAATAGGGCGTTTTGAGGCATGATGCCGGCTCATTGGCCCTCCCCAAAGGGAGGGTTTTCTTTTGCGGAACCGGCTGATTTAAAAAGGAGCGACAATGGTAAAACCCCTTCTTCCACTTGATGAGCGCCTCGGCGCGATCGCGTCCCTGGCGCTTAAAGCGCTGCATGGGCGGGAGAATCCCTGCGCGGCGGACATCGGGTGCGACCATGGCTACCTGACGGCGCATCTGCTGCGCGCGTGTCCGGGGCTCACGATGATCGCGAGCGATGTGAGCGCGCCGTCGCTTAACAAGGCGCGGCGGCTCCTCGCGCAGCAGGGGTTGAGCGGCAGGGCAAGGTTGGCCGTGGCGGACGGCCTTGCGGCGGTCGATGTGCCCGTGCAGGCGGTGATCATCGCCGGCATGGGCGCGGGGACGATCCTCAAAATCGTGCGCGAGGGGCGCGAACGCATCGGGGATGCCGCGCTGATCGTGCAGGCCAATCTCGATCTGCCGCTTCTGCGCGCAGAGCTGTCGGCGATGGGGTATGCGGTCGAGCGGGAGGTCTTCGTGCGCGCCGCAGGCCGGCACTATGTGACGCTCATGGCGCGCCGGGGCGATCCGCGCGTGCTGAGCGCACGGGAGGCGCTGCTCGGCGCGGCGGCCGGCGGCGCGATGGACGAGGCTCAGAGGGCGTATTTCACCTGGCTGCGCGGCGTGCGCATGCGGGAGATGGAGCGCGTGGCGGCGCTTGCCACGCCGAAAGCGCGTGAGCGCATAGAGAAGAGCGGCCGGGAGGCCGCATGCATTTCGGAGGCGATCGGGATGAAAACGTGCACGGTGTCGGAGCTGGAGGGCCTTGTGGGGCGCATCGCGCCCTATGAGCTGGCGGAGGAATGGGATAACGTGGGGCTGCTCCTGGGGCGCAGGGACGCGGAGGTGACGCGCGTGCTGGTGGCGCTCGATCTGACGCAGGATGTGCTGCGCGAGGCGCAGGCGCTGGGCGCGCAGGCGATTGTGACGCATCATCCGATCATGTTCAGCGCGCGCAAGCGGGTGACGGACGCCGACCGCGAGGGACGGCTGATACTCGACATGGCTGCGGCCGGCGTCGCCCACATTGCGGCGCACACGAATCTGGACAGCGCCCCGGGCGGCGTCAATGACACGCTGATGGCGGCGATGGGCTGCGTCAATGTGCGGGGCGAGGGCTTTGTGCGCGCGGGCGATCTGCCGGAGGGCACGACGCTGGGCGGTCTGCGGGCGCTGGCAGAGCAGAAGCTGCGCGCTCGCGTGCGCGTGTATGGCGCGGAGGATACGCCGGTGCGCGTGCTGGGCTGCTGCTCCGGCGCGGGAAGCGGGGAGATCGGCGCGGCCGCCGCGCTGGGGGCGGACTGCTTCATCACCGGAGAGGTGCATCATCACCAGGCGCTTGATGCGGTGGATCAGGGCGTGTGCGTGCTGGAGGCAGGGCACTTCGAAACGGAAAATCCTGTCTGCGAAGTGCTTGCAGGCGCTTTACAAAACGCCGCCGATGCGCTAGAATATACAATGATGGTTTTTTGCTCGAGGGTTGATCCCTTTGGGCGCGGATAGTGTGAGGAGGGCCTTATTTTGGAACAGTACGAACTTTTGTGGCAGTATCAGCAGGTCGATATGGAGCTGGATCAATATGAAAAGGAAATGCGCGGCAACAGCAACCGCAAGGAGCTGCTCAAGCACCGCGATTTCCTGCTCGAGCAGCAGAACGTGCTCAAGAAGATTGAGGCGGACGTGGAGATCATGAGCGACCGCATGGAGGCGCTGGCCGACGAGATCACCAGGCTGAGCGGCTCCGTGAACGAGGCGACGGCCAATTTCGAGGGAAACCGCCCTGCGGATATCGAGGAGGCCAAGAAGCAGATCGCCTCGATCCAGAAGCTGCTTGCCACCATCTCCCGCTATGAGTCGGAGCTGGCCAAGCTGCGCAAGGATGCCGAGGCCCGCGACCGCCAGCAGCGCGAGGTGCGCGTGCGCGCCGCCAAGGCCCGCGCCGAATTTGACCGCATCAAGGTGATCTATGACGAGGAGTACAAGAACGCCGCGGTGAAGCTGGATGCGCTCAAGAAGAAGGTGGCCAAGGAGGCGGAGGGCATCGATCCCGCGCTGCTTGAAAAGTATAAGGTCATCAAGCGCCATTCCATGCCGCCGATCACCAGGATTCACGACGACCGCTGCGGCGGCTGCAATATGCAGCTCCCGGCGGCGGATATGAACAGGGTGCGCACCGGTGCGCCGTATGTGGAGTGCGAAAACTGCGGCCGCATTATCCTGGTCAAGTAAAGAAAAGCAGGGGCGCATCCGGTGGATGCGCTCCTTTGCATGCGGAGGCTTTATGGATACCGTGGCGCAGATCGACATGTTTTTCGCGGGCAGGCCGCGTCAGTGGGCGCTTTTTGAGGCGATGCGCGGGGCGCTGTGCAGCCGCTGGCCGGAGACCTCCCTTCGCGTGATGAAGACGTGTGTCAGTTTCGATGATCCCAGGCCGTATCTCTACGTTTCACTGCCGCCGGCATCGATTTCAGGGGGGCGCGAGGGCATCCTGGTCACGTTCGGATTGCGCAGGCATCAGGCGCACCCGCGTTTTGCGCAGGTGGTGCGGATATCGGGGAGCCGCTATACGGTGCATCTGCCGGTCTTCGGTGAGGATGAGATCGACGGGGAGCTGCTCGGTCTCGTCGCGCTTTCACGCGCCCAGTGCGAAAAGCCCCGGCATGCGGCGGTTGACAATCGGGACAAGATGTGATATAATCCGACCGTTTGTGAGGCTGCCGGGCGGCCGCGCGCCGCAAGGTGTGAGGAAAGTCCGAGCTCCATAGGGCAGGGTGCCGGGTAACACCCGGCGGGGGCGACCCCAGGGAAAGTGCAACAGAGAGATACCGCATGCCGGGCATGCGCACGGCGTGTAAGGGTGGAAAGGTGAGGTAAGAGCTCACCCGCGGCCTGGCGACTCGTCCGCGATGTAAACCCCACTCGGAGCAAGAAACGAAAGAGCGTTTGAGACGGCCCGTCAAGCTCTCAGGATTTCGCTTGAACCCATCGGTGACGATGGGTCTAGATAGATGACCGCCTAAGACAGAACTCGGCTTACAGGCATCGCTCACAGACATTTTTTGTAAGAAACGCAGCGCGGGGGCTCCCCGCGCTCAGTTTTTTGGCACGGGCGTCGTTGGGATAGAGCGCGGAGGATGCGCATCTTACCGCTGTCGGGCGTGTTTTTTGCCGGGGACAGGAGAAAAAAGCTTCTGCCGGCGGTTTGGCGCGGGAACCCTCCCGTGCTGTTTTTTTCGAAAAAGCGTGGAAAACACCGTATTTTCCCTTGATTTTTTGCCAGAATCATGATATGATCTTACGGAAAACGCACCTGCGCCTGTTTTCGTGCGCCTGCCGGAGGTTCCGGTCCGCACGATCGGAGGGTGCAGGGAGGGTTTAATTAAAAGGAGGAATTTTTACCATGGCAGTCATCTCTATGAAGCAGCTGCTCGAGGCCGGTGTGCACTTTGGCCACCAGACCCGCCGCTGGAACCCCAAAATGGCGCCCTACATCTTCACCGAGCGCAACGGCATCTACATCATCGACCTGCAGAAGACCGTCCGCAAGATCGATGAGGCGTACGCTTTCGTCCGTTCCGTCGCGATGGAGGGCAAGAGCGTCCTGTTCGTGGGCACCAAGAAGCAGGCGCAGGAGTCCATCGAGTCCGAGGCCAAGCGCTGCAACATGTTCTATGTCAACAACCGCTGGCTGGGCGGCATGATGACCAACTTCCGCACCATCAAGACCCGTATCGCCCG
>JAUNJB010000198.1 GCA_030535375.1 Clostridia bacterium
ATGCCCGCTCTTCCCGCCGCGGCCAGAGCCACGGCGCATGTCGCCACGATGATCAGCGCTGCCGCCAGCGCAACCGTCCATTTTCTTTTCATTGTTCGATGTTCCTTTCCCCGCATGGCCGCCAGCGTCCTTGCGCGCAGCTCCGGGGACACATGCACGGAAGCCATCTCACTGTGGAGCTTCTCTGTGATCTCCGTCTTCTTCATGCTTCCTCATCCCCTTTCAGCGTCTTGCCAAGCAGCCCTCTTGCGCGTCTTAATCTGGTTGATACGGAATTGACCGGAATCTTCAGCACGTCCGCAATCTCCCTGATCTTCATGTTCTGATAGTAGTAGAGGACGACGATCTCGCGGTATTTCCCCGGCAGGGAAAGCACGGCCTGCGTCACCTCGCCCGCGTCCTCTCCTTCTCCCGGCGCTGTGAAGCTTTCCAGCACGTCCATCGCCTCGCTGCGGCGCATCATGCGCAGCCATCCGCTGCGCAGCATGTCCCGGCAGGTGTTGACCGCGATGTGCGACAGCCAGGTCTTGGCGCTGCTCTCGCCCCTGAAGGTGGGCAGCTTTTGCCACGCCTTGACCATCGTCTCCTGAAAAGCATCCTCCGCCAGCTGCCTGTCCCCCAGGTAGAGCAGGCAGAGCCGCAGAATATCGTCCCCATAGGCATCCATGAGTTCTTCTATCTGAAGGTTTTTCGTGTTGTCCAGTTCCGCTTTTGCGGGCCCCTGCAAAGCGTACAGCAAACCATTCTCCTCCGTTTCCATTGGCATCAAGCTAGCTTTCTTGTGTATTTCACCTTTATAGACGTGAAATCATGCCGGTTTTCGTTCACCCGGGGAAAAAAATTTTAAAAAGGGATGTGATTTATCCTGCCCGATTGACAAGGCCGGCCCTTTCCAAGTATACTGTGCACAAAGAATATCTCATTTTCATAGGAGGAATGCCCCATGACCAAGCAGGAGCTCTTTGATTTGATGAAGGGCACGATCATCGTTTCCTGCCAGGCGACGCCCGGCGAGCCGCTCTATATGAAGGATCAGTCCATGATGTACCTGATGGCGCGCGCCGCCAAGCAGGCCGGCGCGAAGATGATCCGCACCAGCTCCGTGCGCGATATCGTGGAAATCAAGGAGGAGACGGGTCTGCCCGTCATCGGCCTGATCAAGCGGGAATATCCCGGCTATACCGGCCGCATCACCATGACCATGCGCGAGGTGGACGAGTGTATGGGGGCCCTCGCCGACATCGTCTCCATCGACTGCACCAACTGCACCCGCGGAGACGGCCTCACCCCGCCGGAGTTTCTCAGGCAGGTGAAGGCCAAGTATCCCAACATCATCATCATGGCCGACTGCGCCACGCTCGAGGAGGCAGTCGCCGCGTATGAGGCGGGCGCCGATCTGGTGGGCAGCACCATGAACGGCTACACCGCCGCCACCGCCCACTGCAAGGGCGATCCCAACTACGAGCTTGTGGAGCAGATGGTCGCCGCGCTGCCCTGCCCGGTCATTGCGGAGGGGCGCGTGCACACCCCCGAGCAGGCGCGCAGGATGCTGGAAATCGGCGCATGGGCGGTTGTCGTCGGCGGCGCGATCACCCGGCCGCTGGAAATCGCCACGCGGTTCATGAACGCTGTAAAGGATGTTTAATATGATTCTGGCAATCGATATCGGCGGCACCGCGGTCAAGATGGGCCTGGTGGACGAGCAGGGCACGATCCACGCCCGGCACGAGGCCAGCGTCTGCTATGACGGATACAGGACGCCCATCCTCACCACCGTGATCCGCGAGGCGAAGGCGTTCCTTCAGCGGGAGCAGGCGCAGGCGGAGGGCATCGGCGTCTCCGCGACGGGCCAGGTGGACGACACCGCGGGCGCCGTCATCGGCACCAACGGCAAGATTCCCGGCTACGAGGGCACGCAGATCAAGCGCGAGATGGAGGCCGCCTTCGGCGTGCCCGCCTACGCGCTCAACGACGCCAACGCCGCCGCGCTGGGCGAGTGCTTCGCCGGGCGCGCCAAGGGCTTCCGCCACGTGCTGATGGTCACGCTCGGCACGGGCGTGGGCGGCGGCATCGTGCTGGGTGGGCGCATCTTCGGCGGTGCGCGCGGCATCGCAGGCGAGCTGGGACACTTCACGCTCTACCAGGACGGCGTTTCCTGTCCCTGCGGCAAGCGCGGCTGCTTTGAAAGCTACGCTGCCACCACGGCGCTGGTGCGCCGGGCGATCGAGGCCACGAGCGAGCCGGAGCTCAACGGCCGCATCATCTTCTCCCGCGCGGCCGCGGGCGATGAAATCATGTGCGGCGTGCTCAGCCGCTGGATCGACGACATCGCCGCGGGCATCTCCGGTCTGGTGCACATCTTCAATCCGGAGATCGTGCTCATCGGCGGCGGCGTCAGCACGCAGGAGGAGCTGCTCATCGCCCCCCTCCGCCGGCGCGTGCTTGAAAGCGTCATGCCCCGCTTTGGCGAGGGCCTGCTGATCGAACGGGCAACGCTCGGCAACGACGCGGGCCTCATCGGCGCGGCCAGGTTTTATATGGACTGCCGCGACGAGCAGGCACGTGCCTTTTCTGTCTGAAACGTCCGACCAATTCATTTGGCTTTTAGGAACTTCTCCCCATAAATTTCTCGGAAAATGCTTTTTTTCGAACAAAAAAAGCGATTGACAATCGTTTCTGTTTGTAGTACATTATTGTTACCGCGCCAGGGTTGTGCGTAGGCCCTGGTCAATACCTTATTTCTATCAAAGGAGGAACCCCGTATGAAGAAACTCTTTGCGCTGCTCCTTTGCCTGGTGCTCATGATTCCTGTCATGGCGCTGGCGGACACGGAGATCACTCTGTGGACGTACCCGATCGGCGGTTGGGCCAATTCCGAAACTGTCGATGAGATCATCGCCAATTTCAACGCCGTTCATCCCGACATCAAGGTCACCGTTCAGTACCTTGACTACACCTCCGGTGATGACCAGGTGACCACCGCCATCGAGGCGGGCACCACCCCGGACATCATCATGGAAGGCCCGGAACGCCTTGTGGCGAACTGGGGCGCGGCCGGCAAGATGCTGCCCGTCAACGACCTGTGGACCGAGGAGACCGCCGCGGATATCGCTGCCGCCGGCGCCACCCTTCAGGCGACCTGCACCGGCGCGGATGGCAATCTCTACATCTATCCGCTGTGCATGACCGCGCACTGCATGACCATCAACTACAACTACTTTGAGCAGGCCGACGCGCTCCAGTATCTCGATCTGGAGAACCGCACCTGGACGACCGAGGGCTTCATCAACGCCTGCCGGGCGCTGGCCAATGCCGGCTTCATCCCCGGCATCGTCTACTGCGGCGGCCAGGGCGGTGACCAGGGCACTCGCGCGCTGGTGTACAACCTCTACTCCGCTTCCTTCGCCAACGCCGATCACACTGAGTACACCATCGGCAGCGAAGAGGGCATCAAGGGCTTGCAGCTCCTGGCTGACCTCGTAAGCGAGGGCGCGCTCACGGCTGACCCGGCTATCGTCGCGGCTGACGAAATCGCTCTCTTCTGCAACGGCACCGCTGCCATGAGCTTCTGCTGGAACGCCTCCGCGGCCGTCTCCAACAAGGCCTCTTTCGCCGACGGCGTCGTCTCCTACCCGATGACCTTCCCGACCGACGACGGCGTCCCGGTTCTGGACGGCGGCATCTGGGGCTTCGGCCTGTTTGACAACGGCAACGACGAGAAGGTCGCAGCCGCCAAGGAATTCATCAAGTTCGTCTGCGACGATCCTGAGCAGGGCCCGAAGAGCGCGTATGCGACCGGCTACTTCCCGACGCACGCCTCCTTTGGCGACATCTACACCGGCACCGAGAAGGCGGAATATGCTGAATTCAGCGTGTTCATGCCGTATCTGGGCGACATCTATCAGGTCACTCCGGGCTGGGCGACCCAGCGTACCGAGTGGTGGAACCTGCTTCAGCGCATCTTCGCCGGCGGCGATGTGGCGACTGAAGTGGCGACCTATACTGCCAACGCCAACGCGAGCATCAAGTAATCCCCTAATCGCATAAACCCATGACGAAATGACGCCAGCGCCCCATTCCCCTGAGGAAGGGGCGCTGTGCTTCATCCATAAGGAGGACTGACGCATGCAGAAAACCGCTAGCATGCAAAACGGGATGAAGGCAACCCGCCGCAGAGAGAACATCGCCGGCTACCTGTTCATGCTGCCGAGCCTGCTGTTTTTCTTCGGGTTCGTCATCTTCCCGATGGTCATGTGTCTTGTCAACAGTTTCTTTGACTACACGATGACGGATTTCAGCTTCATCGGCCTTTCCAACTATTCCGAGCTGATAT
>JAUNJB010000001.1:0-24234 GCA_030535375.1 Clostridia bacterium
TGAAGCACTTCGCTGACGGGAATCATGTTGCTCATGCCGCAGTTGCCGCCGCCCTTGCTTCCCCTCATCGCTTCTGTTTTCAGCTTGCCCTGGCTGATCTGCTTGCGGATGGCTCTGTCGGTAACGCCCAAGAGTCCGGCAGCAGTCGCGCTGTCCATAACTCTCATCTCCATCCATTACGCCTCCTTCAACCATTTGACCTTGATCGGCATATCAAGAGTTTCGCAGATACGCATAACCATCTTGGGGCTTGTCCGTTTTCCGTATATAATGACGCTGATATACGCCGGGCTTGTTCCCAGCTTTTTCGCCAGCGTTTTCTGATCCATATCGAGCGCTGCAAGCCGCATCCGTACTGCTCGCCCAAACGGCGTAGGTTTCTTGTCCGTGCGCATTTTTTTCGGCCTCCTTCATTTACTTTTTCATGTTAATTGTGTTAAAATAGGTGTAGGATTCTGTAGCTTCCTACAACGCCCTTTCGGGCGTTTCGACCAGTCGCTGTCTGGTTCTCGTCAGGTAGGAAATGTGAGGTGTTTTTTTTGACCATCAACCAGCTGCGCTCTAAGCTTGGAGCAATTTTAAAGCCTGTTTTTACAGAGGATTTCAGTAGAAAATACAGCATGATTGCTGCGCAAGATACTCCCGGCTCGATTGATAAAATACTATTTGGTTACAAAGACGATATTGATGCGTATATCCGTCTTGCTGAGTACTTGACCGGTTCCAACGATATGCTTCACTTTCTCGCTATGTCTGCAAACCCATTAGTCGTTTATGGTGTATTTATCCGTTACCACTTTTTAACTCAGCTTTTCATCAGCATGGAGCAGTCTTCCCCGTGTACCTTTGTTTCTGATGAATCTACGATTTTGACGGATGTGCTTATCGGCAAATGGGAAGATGTTCTTCGCCAGAATCAATGTAAACACATTGAGGCGTTTCGATTTCCATAATCCTTGTTTCTTCAACCTGCTTGGCATATCTGCCGATGCTGCTCTTGCTGACATGGATGCCGTATTCTTCTTCGAGCGCTTTGCTGATGCCCTTGTAAGTCATTTTCCTGCCAGCCAGCATGAGGTCAACCTCCTGCCGGAGTGGTGCATCCAGATTGGCGATGATTCCGACAATCGCACCGCCTGTTCTGCGCCTCCTCGGTTGGGGCTTTGGATACGCCTTGATTGCTTCGCTCACAGCCGCCTCAACAGCTGCTTTGACAATAGTCTGAATGTCCGGCGCGTAGTACCCTTCCCTTCGGATCGTCGGCAGCACCTCGTCGAATACCCACTTTTCAAAGCGCTCCGCTGCGGGCAGTCTGCTGTGAACGATAAGGCGGTATAGGTCGCCTTCTGGGATGAAGTTAATCTTCTGTGTTCCGCCGGTTGTAAGGGTGTCGTGTTTCACGACTCCCTTGCAATGCCTTATAATTGCATCCCGTGTATTGTCGTAACCAAGTACCTTTGCGCAAGCCGTCGCAGGGAAATACATCTTGCCGTCAATTTCCAAGACGTTAAGCTCTCCAAATTCGCCATCACTAAATTTCATAAGATTATTCATTAAATTTCTCCCCTTTAGCTTATTTAATTTAGTTTTCTATGTATATAATAGCTCATCATAATTAGTTTGTCAATAATTTCCACTTAATTTTTCTAGTTTTCGGAGGTCACAACTATGTTTCATGAACGTCTTGATGCGC
Organism: Clostridia bacterium; assembly: GCA_030535375.1. Lineage (GTDB taxonomy): Bacteria > Bacillota > Clostridia > Christensenellales > Aristaeellaceae > Ventricola. The sequence continues at coordinate 1,694 of JAUNJB010000001.1, forward strand.
TTTGCAAATCAAGGGGTATTTCAATAACGGATTTTTCTGTTAATAAACTAGGCGTTTCAAATTCAGCTGCGACCAGCTGGAAAAAAGGTGCTATCCCGCGTTCTGATATTGTTATTAAAGCGGCAAAATATTTTGGCGTTTCAACCGACTATCTGCTCGGCTTAGATGATGTTCCTTCTCGCCGCCAGCAAGAAGCCCCTACTCCGGCAGAAGCTGAAATGCTTTCAGAGTTCCGCGCTTCTACTCCAACCGCTCGCGCCCTTGCTTGGGCTTCTGCTCATGCTGTCTTAAATGCTGCAATGGTACAGCAAGAACCGTTGGGTTATGCTCTCACCAACGGTGAACCTCTCGGCTATGCAATGTCCATTCCCGCTGGCAGTAGTTTGCCCATAGAGGGCTTTGCAGCCGCTGGTTCCCCTCTTTTTGCCCCGGAAACAGAAGAAAAAAGCGTGTCTGTACAAGAAAAATACACCGAAGAAGATATGAATGGTCGGCGCTATTTTGTTGTCGTTGCCCGTGGTGATAGCATGGAACCGGAAATTCCAGACGGAACGCCCGTCGTCGTTCAGCGTGACTTGCAGCCCCTTTCCGGCGAAGTGGCTCTCGTTACTCTGGAAAGCTCCACTGATGAGCCGGAATATGTCATCAAGAAGGTTCGTTACCTGCCTGATGAAGTTGAGTTATCCTCCTTCAATGAGGCTTATAAAACCTTCCAAGTCCCGCTTTCCGAGGTCGTCAAGATCGAAAAGGTCGTTCATGTCCTTACAGATATGTAATATACATTTACTGCATATTTATTCATTTTGTATACAACCAGCCGTGCTCTGTTCAAAAATGGCTGGTTTTTCTATATATTCCTTGATTTTCTGCGTTTATAGCTCGGTTCCGCACTGGTTCCGCAGTTCCGCACCCCGTCGCGTTTTGGACGATCAATACCATCCTTTCATTTTTCCTTGCTATTGTAGGGAAAAACAGGCGTTTAACACCGTTTAACGTTTCGCGTTTCAAACCTCACAAAATAGAAAGAAGCAGCCGAAAATGGCTGCTCTCCGCTCCCATGTGACACAGAACGCGCGCATGGTTGTTTTTATATATTTATTTTATATATATCCTTTTTAATCCCCGTAATACAAAGATTGTCCCGTTGTATCCCTTCTATTCCCGCTCTTTCCCGTTCATGCCCTTTTGTGACATAGAATGTGCTCCTCTACAGTCAGACATATAATGTTCGTGTCCCCAAGCCAGAGGATAAAATAGTATTGGATGCATCTTCTGTTAAGAAAATAAAAGCAGAATGTGAAGAAGCAAAAAGAGCACAGTTTCCATATGCGGAAGTGTTCTTAGGAATTGCTTCTCTATTAATAGGTGCATTCTTAAGTGCAATTTTATCAAAAGTTACATACGAATTTAAAATATTAAGTATTTTCTTTTATACTATTTGTCCTGTAGGTGGTGTTGGGTCAGGTGTGGCATACTGGTTTTGCAGAAAAAAAGACACTGCAGACATTAAGCTGTTTGCAGAAAAAGTAGAAGGATATATCAGGAATATTGAAGAAATGGAAGGGGAGGGATAAGAAATGAATATTAATGATCTTAGTACACAATTACTTTATACAACCGTTCCGATTTATGCAAAAAAGGATGATGGTTCGCTTTCGTCTGGAACAGGATTTATGTTTTCGGTTTGGGAAAATGATACAACTTCTATTCCTTTATTGATTACGAACTATCATGTTTTAGAAAATACAGTTGCTGGATTTGTGGAATTGCATATTGGGGAAAATGGAATGCCGACTGATAAAAGCACGAGAATTCAGTTTGATAATTCCATTATTGGGAGTAACAGACTGGGAAATTTAGATTTAGTAGCGGTTCCTATGGCGGCAACATTAATGGATCTTCAAAATAAGAATATCAATATTTTCTTTAGAAGTGTGGATCAAAAAATGATACCAACAAATGAACAATGTGAAAATTTTTCTGCAATAGAAAACGTTACATTTATTGGCTATCCTAGTGGCTTGTATGATGAAAAGAATAAAATTTCAATAATTCGACAGGGAATTACGGCCACTCCTATCTGGAATAATTTTAGAGGCGAAAACGCTTTTTTAATTGATGCTGGAGTATTTCCCGGTTCAAGTGGAAGTCCTGTTTTTATCTATAATCAAGGGGCATATCCAACTAAAGACGGCATTACATTGGGGAATAGATTATTGTTTGTTGGAATAATCTCACAAACAATGTTGAGAGATTATACAACAGGAAAAAGTTTTTTGAATTTAGGAAAAGTAATTAATAGCAAAGCGATGTATTATGAATTAGATAAATTTATTCAAAGATTAAAAGCAGAAAGATAGTAAAAGATCATGGCAACATTTTGGCAACAGAAAATCAGTAAACCATAGTAAATGATGTAATTGAAGTAAAAAGGAACGTGTATTTCGATATAAACTTAAATAAATATAGTTAAGAACAACAAAAGACACGCCGAGTGGGAATAAGTCACATCCAAAGCGCATAAAGGAATTATGCAAAGAGTGTAACATTCCGTACGAAAAGCACTGAAAAAGCAGAAGTGGAAAATTGAGAAGTCGTTAGAGCGATAAGACATGAGGGCATAGTGGTTGCTATGTCCCCCATTTTTATGGTTATCCAGATAGCTGCTGTATATGAACGTATTAAAATGCTTTCCATTGTATGCCTTATTGTTGATCCTAACGCGTGAAAAGAGATAAAGATAAGGTAAGATAAGTTGCGCAAATTGAATAGGAGATAAAAATAGACATGGTTTGCAGAACTCTGGTAGAATGAAGTTGCGACATACCATTCAGAAAGGAGTCTGTAAACCATGTCCGAGAAAATTGTACAGCTAAACGAGGAAGTAATCAAGGGGCAGCTTAAGGAATTGGTCCGAGGGAGCGTGGAAGAAACGCTGAACGAACTGCTGGAGCAGGAGGCGGAGAAGCTGACCCAGGCTGCCCGTTACGAGCGCAATGAGGCTCGCCAGGGCTACCGCAGCGGACACTATGACCGGAACCTTACCACTACCTCCGGAGACGTCACGCTCCATGTGCCCCGTCTCAAGGGCGTCTCTTTTGAAACGGCCATCATTGAGCGGTATCGCCGCCGTGAGAGCAGCGTGGAGGAAGCCCTCATCGAAATGTACCTCGCCGGTGTCTCTGTGCGCCGTGTGGAGGATATTACCGAGGCCCTGTGGGGCAGCAAGGTTTCTCCAGCCACCATCAGCGAGCTGAACAAGAAAGCCTACGTCCACATTGAGAATTGGCGGAACCGCCCTTTGCAGGGTGGCAAGTATCCGTACGTTTATGTGGACGGCATCTACCTGCGGCGCAACTGGGGCGGAGAGTACGAAAATGTTGCAATTCTGGTGGCAATTGCAGTGAATGAGGACGGATACCGTGAGGTTTTGGGCGCTGCCGAGGGCATGAAAGAGGACAAGGCCAGTTGGGTGAATTTCTTTCAGTGGCTCAAAGGCCGCGGATTGGACGGCGTGAAACTCATTGTTGGGGACAAGTGTCTGGGAATGCTGGAAGCCGTGGGAGAAGTGTTTCCCGACGCCAAATACCAGCGCTGCACGGTTCATTTTTACCGGAATGTGTTTTCTGTTGTCCCTCGCTCCAAAGTAAAATTAGTGGCCAAGATGCTCAAGGCGATCCACGCTCAGGAAAGCAAGCAGGCCGCCCGTGAAAAAGCGAAAGCTGTAGTAACCCAACTGAGGGAAATGAAGCTGAAGGAGGCTGCCAAGAAGGTGGAGGACAGTGTTGAGGAAACGCTGACCTACTGTGATTTTCCCTATGAGCATTGGACCCGGATTCGCACTAACAACGTCATTGAACGGCTGAACCGGGAGATCCGCCGCAGGACCCGTGTGGTGGGAACCTTCCCGGACGGCAACTCTGCCCTCATGCTGGTTTGCGCCCGGCTGCGCCATGTGGCAGGAACCCAGTGGGGCAACAAGAAGTACATGAATATGAAGCACTTAGAGGCGGCGCTGGAAGACGTCTCTATTGCCGGCTGACTTCATTCAGCCAGAGCCTGCAAACGAATTTGCGCATAACTCTTGACGCCACCGAGATAAAAAAACATGGCGGTGATGTCGTGTACAATTTGTTGACACCAGCATGACTGCCATCCATGGAGGGTTCATTTTCCGGCCATTGCTCGGAGCATTCTCTCCCCCTTCCGGAGGAAAAACCTTTCGTCGACAGATAAGAAACGGTTCCAAATAGCGCGGGAACAATCGACATACAGCAACAAATGCTTTTCAGCAAAGACACAGGCACAGCTCTCTACATCCTTGAATTCTCCGGTCAGATAAAAGTTATGTTTTAATCAATTGTTTGAAAGTGCGTCACGGATAAATCGAGAGAAGTCCTTCCGAATTGAACAAATTATGGCGGCATGGATTTGCTCACTGTCTGTCCCAGGCAATACCGCTGACGCCCAATTGTATTCCTCTACATTCCCATCAGGATCAAATATTTTATTATATTTCAATAAATACAGAAATCCTCCTGCTGCAGTCCAAATCTTTCTGCGGCAGGAGTATCTTATTTCATTGTCCGCTTCGATGGATGGGCCCTATGCTTCACATATTCTCCGCGACAATCTTCTCGACATACGCCTTTTGCTCATCGGTGAGCGTCGGGAAGGGCGCGCGGCAGCCGCCGCAGTCGATGCCCTGTGTATAGAGCATGTGCTTGATCGACGGGAACAGGGAGCAGGAAACGCATGCCTGCATGATATTGTTGGCGCGGCGCTGGAGTTCCTGAGCAAGAGGAATATCGTGAGCGGCGTACGCGGCCTCGATTTTTGTGAACAGCGGAAGCGTGAAGTTGAACGTGGAGCCGATGGCGCCGTCCGCACCGAGTATGCGCGCGCCGATGTACACTTCATCAAAGCCGCCATAGATGACGAGCTCCGGATTCATGGCCTTGATGCGCTCCATCTGATGAAGATTGAGGCTGGTCTGCTTGACGCCGGCAATGGTGCCGTCGGTCAGGATGCCGCGGATGTGCTCGTCCGCGATGTCGATCTCGATGCCCGTGTTGCCGGGGAAGTTGTACAGGAACAGCGGCAAATCGACGGCCTCGCGCAGCGCGCGGAAGTAGCCTGCGATCGCCTTCATGCCGAACTTGTAGTAGTAGGGCACGGTGGAAATCATCGCATCGTAGCTCAGCTCCTTGGCAAGCTTGGCGTAAGCAATAGCCTCCTCAGTAGAAAGGGCCGCGACGGATGCCATGAGCTTCGTCCTGGCGCGTTCCGCATACTGGCTGGCGGCCACAAGCCCCTCCTCGCGCTCCTGGTGGGTCAGCAGCGGGCACTCCGCGCTGCTGCCGCCCACGAGAAAGCCCGCGGCGCCCTCGCCAATCGTCTTGTCCATCACGGCGTGCAGCGCTTTGGCGTTAAATTTGCCCTGCGCATCAAACGGCGTGATCGCGGCGACAAAGAAGCCGCCCATGTTTTCCATCTTTTTCATATTCGAAACATCTCCTTATGTGGATTGTTGATCCCCTGGCAGGCATATTCCCAGATCATATTCCTAGATCCTCTGCACGCGTCCCCTGGAGACGAGATACTTCTCCCGGGCGGCATCCAGCAGCGGACCGTCGGCCGTGACATCGTCGGTATACATCGCGCGGATCTCAAATTCCCCGACGGCCTCGCGTATACGGCGCAGCTTCTCCTCCCCCTTGCAGTTCTTCCCGATCAGCTGGCCGGTGGCCGCGTCGCAGCGCGTACCGATGAGCGTAGGCACGTCCAATATCTTCGCCGCGTGCCGCAGCTCAAACTCCGGTGAGGCGGAAGCGATCACAATGGGCAGATCGCGCGGGCGCTCAAAGAACCAGGGGCCGAGATTCTTGCGGGTTTTCATCTGCTGCCAAAAGAGTGCGGCTTCCTCCTCGAGGGAGAAGCGCTTGGCCATCTCGCCGAAGAGCACGCTCTTAAACTGCGTGAGATTTCCGCGCCCGGCGGCCAGCTTCGCGGCAGCCGCACTCAGATGCGGCAGGCCCGCGATCACGCCGGGATGACGGCGCAGACAGAAGAACACGAAATCCACCGTGGAATCCCCGTCGTAAATCGTGCCGTCAAAGTCATATACGTCAATGAGCATGCGCAGCCTCCGCTTTCCGTGTGATGCGTTCAGTATAGCATCTTTTTCACAAAAATGGAAGAGCGCAAACCCGCAGATGCAGTTTTGTCCAGTCCGCTTTTAGGGATTCCGTTTTTCCCCTTCTTCGTGTATAATGAAATGGTGGGAAGGAGTGTGCGCGTATGAAATCCATCATGAAGGTGCTGTATATCGTGATTATCGGGGCCATCGTGTTCACCGGGGCGCTCATGATTGCCGAAGGCGCGCGTACCCGCCGCGAACAGGCCTCAATGCCCGCGGCGGACACATCCGTCCTTCCATTCATCATCGATTCTCAGGAAGGGAGAGCGCTGTAAAGCGCGATAGCGCCATGTTTACGCCCAATGCCTATGGCCTTTTCTCCATGCCGACACTTGAGACGCCCAGGCTCATCCTTCGCCGGATCGCCATGCGAGACGCGAAGGATATTTTTGCTTACAGCCGGGACGAGGAAGTCGCCCGCCACGTGCTCTGGGCCGCCCAGCGGGATATCAGCGAGGCCAAGGATTACTGCAAATTCATGCTCCGCCGGTATCGCGCCGACGAGCCCTCCAGCTGGGGCATCGTGCTCAAGGAGACGGGCCGCCTGGTCGGCACCATCGGCTATATGGATTACAGCGCTGACAACGGCAGCGTGGAGCTGGGATATTCTCTGGCACGCTGGCTGTGGAACGGCGGCTATATGACCGAGGCGCTCTCCCGCGTGATCAATTACACGTTTGACGCGATGGACGTCAACCGCATTGAGGCGCAGCACGAGCTTGACAATCCCGCCTCCGGCCGCGTGATGGAAAAATGCGGCATGATCCGCGAGGGCGTGCTGCGCCAGCGGCTCTACAACAAGGGCCGGTATGTCGATGTGGCGCTCTACGCCATCCTGCGCGGCGATCCCCGCCCCGGCCGCGGTCATTCCTCATCCCTGTGACATACAACCATCCTTGGAGATATCTAGCCTATGATCAAACTGATTGCCTGCGATATGGACGGCACGCTGCTTGACAGCAAAAAGCGCCTGCCGCAGGGACTTTTGCCCGCGCTGCGTGCGCTGCGCGCACAGGGCACGCTGTTTGCCGTGGCCAGCGGAAGGCAGTATGCCGCGCTGCGCCGCGACCTCGAGGAGCTCGTGCCGGAAATCCTCTTCATCTGTGAAAACGGCGCGCTGGTCATGCAGAACGACCGGCAGCTGCTCATCGATCCGCTTCCCGCCGCCGATTTGCCGGACATCGTGCGCACGGCGCGATCCCTCGATCGCGTCTATCCCGTGGTCTGCCGCGCATGGCGCGGTCTGATCGAATCGAGCGCCGCACCGGATTTCATCGAGGAAACGCACCGCTATTATCCAAGCTACGAAATCGTGCCCGACCTCATGGCCCGCTGCGACGTGACCGATGTGTGCAAGGTCGCTTTCTACGATGAGGGGGACGCGCAGACGCACGAGCTCCCCGTGCTGCAAAGCGCGCTGGGCAGCCGCCTGTCTGTGATTCTATCCGGCGAGCACTGGGTGGACGTGATGAAGCCGGGCGTGCACAAGGGCGCGGCGATGCGCGGCCTTCAGAAGATGCTGGGCATCGCGCCCGAGGAGTGCATGGCCTTTGGCGATTACCTGAACGACTGCGAGCTGCTCGAATCCGTCGGCGAGAGCTATGCAATGGAAAACGCCCATCCCGTCCTCAAGGCGATGGCGCGCCATATTGCGCCCAGCAACGACGAGGACGGTGTGATGCGCGTGCTGCGCGAGAGGTTCTCCCTGTGAAGAGCATCATCGTCAAAAAGGAGTGGGACGGCCGCCGCCTCACCCGATTCCTGCAAAAAGCGCTGCCCGCCGCCGGCATGGGACAGATCCAGCGGTTCCTGCGCCTTGGCCGCGTGAAGGTCGACGGCAGGCGCGCAGACGAGAGCGCCGTGCTGCATGCGGGCCAGCAGATCGACCTCTATGTGGAAGACCGCCTTTTTGACGCGCCCGCGCGGGAGAATCCATTCTATTCGAAGATTCACCCAAAGCTGACGATCCTCTATGAGGATGAGCACGTCATGCTGCTCGACAAGCGCGCCGGGCTCATCTGCCATCCGGACGAAGGCGAAAAGATCCACACGCTGCTGACCTATGCCCAGGCGTATCTTTACCAGAAGGGCGAGTGGGACCCGCAAAGCGGCTTTGTCCCGGCGCTGTGCAACCGAATCGACCGATTCACAGCCGGCATCGTCATCGTCGCCAAGGACGCGGACGCCCTTCGAACGATGGACGCTAAAATCCGCACGCATGAGGTGCAGAAATACTACCTCTGCGCCGTGCACGGCCATATGAAATACCCGGACGGCGCCCTGCGCCACTACCTGCTCAAGACGCCGGAGCAAAAGAAGGTGCGCGTCGTTCACAAGAACGAACCCGGCGCCAAGGAGGCCGTCACCTACTATCAGGCGGTGGACGAGCAAAACGGCCTGACGCTCTGCGAATGCCTGCTGGGTACCGGCCGCACGCACCAAATCCGCGCTCAGTTCGCCGCCATCGGCCATCCATTGCTGGGGGATAATCAGTACGGCAGCGCCAAGCTGAACGAGCGCTGCGGCCGCGCAAACGGACAGGCGCTGTGCGCCTACCGGCTGATCTTTGACTTTAAGGGCGACGCGGGCTGCCTCTCCGGTCTGAACGGCCTGACCGTGCAGGTGCGCGACGTGCCGTTTGTGCGGGAATACTTTCCGGGCGTGGTGATCCCCCGGATCGAAAACCCCCAGAAAACACGTAAAGGAGAAGAGCGATGAACCGGCAATGCAAATCCGCCTTGACCCTCCGGGGCATTCTATTCATCCTCGTGGCCTCCGTTTGCTTTTCACTGATTTTTTTCGAATGCAACTCGCCTCTCGGGCCGAGCATCGGCAGCGACAACGCCATGTATCTCACCATGGGCACTGCCATTGCCCGCGGCTATGCCCCGTATTCCGACATCTTTGACCACAAGGGGCCTCTGCTTTTCATCCTGGAGACCATTCCACAGGCGCTGTCCGGCGGATACTCGACGCTCGCCGTCTTCATCCAGGAATGGCTCTTCCTGTTCGCATGCCTGATAATCCTTCACCGCATCTGCGCGGACGCGGGCTGCAAAACGCCGTGGCTCGTGCTGCTCACATACCTGGCGCTCAACGCTCCCCTCGTCAGCGGCGGAAACCTGTCCGAGCTGTACACCAATCTTTTTACGCTGGCCGGACTGTTCCTCATCCTCCGGGTCTTTGATCGCGACGGACTGCCCGGCGCGCGCTCTCTCTTCCTTCACGCGGGGGGAATCGGCGTCATGGTCATGCTCTGCTTCATGACGCGCGCCAACAACATGCTCGTGCTGTGCTGCGCGGTGCTCGGTCTCACCCTCGCGCTGGCGATACAAAGGCGGCCCGGGGCCATCGGCGTATGCGCCGGCGGCTTCCTGCTCGGCTCCCTCGCCGCGGCCGCGCCCATCCTGCTCTGGCTCCGGCACTACGGAGCGCTTGGCGACGCATTCTACGGGGCCATCATTCACAACATGATGTACGCCGAAACGGACGGCATCGGGCGGGTGACCAAGCTGCTTCATTCAAGCTACGGACATCTGGCCATGTTCATCGCTGCCGTTGCCTGCGCGGGCGCCCTGCTTCACGGGCTGCACACGCGCCGCTTTTGCGTAAGCCTGGCGCTCATCGCGGGGGCGGCGGGCGCCGGAATCGGCGCATTTATCTCACACAAATACTACGATCACTATCTGATGCTCGGCACGCCCACTGCGGCCGTCGGCGCGGCGCTGATCCTCTCCACGCTGTCAAGCAGCGCGAAGGCCAGGCGTACCCTTGCGGCAATCACGGCCGCCGCATGCTGCGCGACCCTCTGTGTCTTCGGATCGCAGGCCTATGCCAGGCGAAGCGCCGACTTTTCGGCCATGGAACAATTCACCGCAGACGCCCAGGCCCTCTACGCCCAGGTGCCGGAGGATGAGCGAGGCAGCTTCATGGCCTATCGGGTGGAACCCAAGTGGTACGTCGCCACCGGGGCGCTGCCGTGCATGCGGTTCTATTTTCTCCAGGAGATTTTGGCCGATGCCGATCCGCGCGTGATGGATGAGATTGTGGATACCTTTGAAACCGATCCGCCGCAATGGCTGGTCATCTATTACAACCGGGCATTCAGCCCGCCGTATGATCCGCGTGTGGCGGAAATCTTTGAAACGCGATACGCGTTCGTCGACGCGCAGGGGGAGTATCAGCTCCTCAGGCTGATCAGGGAGGATCGGCCATGACCCCGCGCCGCAAGGAGGCTTTATGAAATCACAGGGCATTCGACATGAGCTGCTGCGGACGGGCATGGGCTGCTTTCTGTTTGCCTCGGGCGTGACGGTTTTGAACGTCCTGCTGCTGCCCTACGCGCGCGCATGCTACGGCTACGGCGCGCCGGCGGAATTTATCGCGCTGGGGCTCTCGCTTGCGCTCTTTGTGCTGCTGGGCAAAACGCTGCGCCGCACGGACGACACGCGTCTTGCGCACATCCGCCGCATCGCCGTGCCGGGCTTCCTGCTGGCGCTGCTTGCCCTCCAGCTGCTGTGCGGCTATCTGATGGAATACACACCCTCCGGCGACAATTTCATGCTCTACAACGGCTCGCAGATGCTGGCGTCGGACGGCAATTTTGAGCGCTATCCGGACTTTGGCCTCTATCTTGCCCGGTTTTCCAATCAATGGGGCTTTCTGCTGATGCTCACAGCATTCTACAAGGCGCTTTTCGCCCTCGGCATTGCGAACACGTTCTTTCCGCTCGTTCTCGTGCAGGCGCTTTTGTACACGGCGGGTATCCGCGCCGCGCTCGATATCGCGCGCAGACTGCGCGGCGTGCGCGGCGAGCTGATGCTCCTGTGCATGCTCGCGCTCTGCCTTCCGCTGTATATGGCGGCGGGCGTGCTCTACACGGACACATTCTCCCTGCCCTTCGTCCTGCTCGCGCTCGATTTTGCGCTGCGCGCCGCGCAGGCGCAGGACGCGCGCGGGCAGATCGCAAACGCCGCGCTCTGCGGCCTGATGACGGTCATCGGCGGGCAGATCAAGATGATCGTCGCCATCGTGCTCATCGCCGCGGTCATCGTATGGCTGCTGACGATGCGTCCCGGCCGCGCGCTGCTGTGCGCCGGGCTGTGCGCGGCCATGATGGCCGCCTCCTCCTTCGGCGTGCAACAGATCATGCTCGGGCAGGTGCTCGATCCCGCCGTATACGCCCAGCAGCATACGCCGATCATCCACTGGATCATGATGTCCATCCCCACCGGCGACAATCCCTACGGCGGCTTCAGCGGCGATTACGGCATCACCTGGGGCATGATGGACGAGGGCGCCTCCCATGAGGAGGTCATGGCCTCCATCTACACCCGCATGAAGGACCGCATCTACACGCTGCGCTACCCCAGCCGCCTGATCACCGCGGCGCTGCGCAAAAACGCCGCCGGCATGGGCGACGGCACGTTCGGCATGACGGAGATGCTGGACGACGGCCCGGTTCGCGAAAACGCGCTCTCCGCCATCGTGCTCGAGGGCCGCGCGCATTATCCGCTCTATACCGCCGTCTGCTCCGGCATGTTCATGGCGCACATGCTGCTTGCCTTTCTCGGATGCCTGCGCGATATCCGCCGGCGGGATCTGCGCGCCGCGCTGCTGTACGTCGCGATGTTCGGCATGATGTTCTTCCTGATGATCTGGGAGGCGCGCAGCCGGTACGTATTCGGCTTTGTGCCGGTTGTGCTGCTGCTCTCCTGCGCATGTGTCACCGGCGGAGAGCATGAAAAGGAGCCAGACGCATGAAAGAAAAGACGCCCTTCCTCACCCGGCTTTTGCTCATCGGCATGGGGCTGGTGATCCCGTGCTATCTGTTCACGGTGGGCAACGTCATATTCTCCCCATGGCCGCTGTATGACAGAAACCGGCCCGCACTCGCGCTGCTGACGGCGCTGTGCACCGCGGGGCTTTTGCTGCTTCTGCGCCGGGCAGACAGGCACGAGCCTTTCTTCGCCCGGCACGAGAGGAAGCTTCTCGTCGCGGCGGCAGCGATTTACTTCCTCGTGCAAATGCTTCTCGCCCAGGCGCTGCGCTTTACGCCCAAAACCGACGCGGAGCAGTGCTTCACCGCCGCGCAGCTGCTGGTGGATACCGGCACATTCGGCACAAATGAGCGCTCGTGGATCTATTTCACCCGCTGCTCCAACAACCTCGGCTTCCTGTACGCGCTGGCCGCCGTCTTCCGCTTCTTCGGATTCTTTGGCTGGGAAGACAGATTCATGCAGGTCGTGCTCGTCACCAGCGCGCTCTTCACCCTCGGGCTGCTCTGCGGCGCGCGCGTATGCCGCCGCGTCGGCGGCGTGCGGGCACAGACGCGGATGCTCATCCTGTGTGCCGGATGCCTGCCGCTGTTCTACTGCACGACGGAGCTCTACACCGACGCATTCTCCCTCGCCTTCCCGACGATGGCCATCTACTGCTTCTTCCGCCTCCGGGAGGGAAAAAGCCGGATCTCCCGCACGCTGTGGGCGCTCGCGTTCGCGCTAGTCACATTCGTGGGCGCGCAGATCCGCTTCACCGCGATCATCGCATCCATCGCGTGCCTGATCGCGCTGCTGATGGCCCGCCGCGTCAGGCTGACAGCGCTGCTGGCGGCCGCGCTGTGCGCCGTCTTCCTGCCCGGCACGGCCCTTAAAAGCGCCGAAACCGCCCGCCACCTCGATCCCGAGGATGTCGCCAGCCGCTCCCTGCCGCTTCTGCACTACATCGCCATGGGCCTGCCCGTGCAGGAGGACGAGGGCTACGGCCAGTACGGCGACGGCGGCTGGTACGTCTTCACGACCTCCTTCGACGATCCCGCCGAGCGCGATGCCGCGCTGACCACCGAGATCATCGACCGCATCTACTACCTGCGCTATCCCTCGCGGCTGCTGAACATGATGTCCCGCAAAAATCTGTCGACCTTCGGCGACGGCACGTTCATGCTCAACGAAATCATCGAGGCGGACGACCACGAGCCGGACAACGCCGTCAAGCAGATCATCTTCTTGCAGGGCGCGCTCTATCCGGCCTATTATCACCTGTGCACGGCGATGTTCCTTTCCCAGATGCTCATCGCCTGCCTCGCCTGCGCGCAGGCCATCCGCCGAAGGGATGTGCGCGGCGCGCCGCTGTTCCTCGCTCTGGTGGGCATCTTCATCATCCTGTGCATCTGGGAGACGCGGGCGCGGTACTTCTTCCAGTTTCAGCTGGTGCTGCTGTGCGCCGGCGCGCTGTGCGAGAGCGGACGCATCCCCGTGCGTTTCAACACAAAGCGCGGCGCATCCTCCGATTGAAACCGCCTTAAAGAAAGGCAGCATCCCCTCCTTTTCTCCCGGGACGGGGAAAATCGATAAAACTCTCCGCGGGCGGTAAAAAATCCGCCCTTTTTTTATATCGCCAAAAATCAAACGGCCCGCCCGCGCGTCTTATTAATGAACACGGCCGTGAGACAATCCATCATGACGGAAAGGGACGACATATGGACAGGCAAGAACTGGGCGAGGCGATCATCGCTCATACGCAGCTTTTATACCGGGTGAGCTGCGGCCTGCTTCGCTGTGAGGCGGACAGGGAGGACGCGGTGCAAAGCGCCATCGAAAAGGCGTGGCGGCAGGCGGACCGGCTGCGCGATGCCAAGAAGCTGCGCCCCTGGCTCATCCGCATTTTGGTCAACGAGTGCCGGTCGCTGCTGCGCAAAAAGCAGCGTGAAACGCCGTTTGACACGCTGCCCGATCTGCCCGGCCCGGACGATGCGCGGGCGCTGCGCGAGGCGCTGGCCTCGCTCCCCGATGAGCTTCGCCTTCCGCTGATGCTCCATTACATCGAGGGTCTTTCCGTGCAGGAGATCGCCTCCGCCCTCGGCCGTCCGAAGGGCACCATCCTCTCCAGGATGCATCGCGGGCGCGGCCTTCTGCGGGACATACTTGGATCGGAGGGATTTTGACGATGACCGATATGAAAAATCTCTACGGCCCCGCGCCGGAGCGCTTCGTTCTGCGCGTCAGCCATACCGTGCAGACGCTCTCACGCGAGGAAGCGCAGCATCGCGCCCACCCCCGCCTGCCGCGCAGACGTCTGGCGCTTGCCGTATGCCTGATGCTGCTGGCCAGCGCCACGGCCTACGCGACGGCGCGCTTCGGCCTGCTTGACAGGCTGCATCCCTACATACAGGCCCATCTTCAGGACGATGCCGGGACGCTCGTGCAGACGGACATTCCCCAGCAGGGCGGGCAGCTTGATCTGGCCACCTACACGGCGGAGGAAGCCCTCTGGGACGGCCATCAGGCCTATGTGACGGTGCGCATCTCGCCTGCGGACGCAGAAAAAATCCTGCTCATGGACGGCCAGTCCTTCCCAAGCGACAGCTACGCCTGGCAGGAAACGGGCGACCGCGTTCAGGGAGAGACGTTTTCCAAACGGGCCGCGGACAGCGGCCGCACGCTCATCAGCGCCACCCTATGGACGCAAAACGCCGTTTCCTACAGAAATGTGCGCTACGACGGCGAGGAGATCCTCTATACGCTGGCCTTCGCCTGCGACGCGCCGGAAAGCGTCACCCTGAACCTGTGCACCATCGACGTCTATGGCGAAGGCGAGAACACCCGGCAATGGGGCGAGCTGACGTTCTCCCTCACGCCTACGGATGTGCGGCAGACCGTACAGCTCTCCTCGCCGGTCAAGCTGCCCCTGCTGGGCGCGACGCTGCGCATTTGCCGCGTGGAAAAGACGCCCATCGCCGCCTATCTCACCGTCGCCTACGAGATGAACGAGGACGCCACCGATCAACAGCGCGTGCTGACGCAGCAGGGCATCTTCGTCAAATGGATCGATGAGGACGGCAGCGAGCTGACCGACTGCGGAGGAGGCGGCATTCAGCCCTGGGGCGAGGAGGGCTGCATACAAACCCGGATCTACGCCGTGGATGCGCTGCCCGACGCGATCACCCTGGCCTTTGCCGGAGGCATGTACAAGGGGGATTACGACATCGTGACCGTTCCCCTGACACCCCTTTCCACCATCGACGCTCAAACGGAGGAATGACCCATGAAGAAAATGATGATTTCGCTGCTCCTCGTGCTGCTTGGCGCACTGTGCATCGGCGGTGCGGGCTGCGCGGAGGGCACGCTCACCGTCACCTTGAACGACGGCGCGCCGATTCCCTATCTGGACGGCACGGACAGCCTAATGATCACCGATCCCGAAGGGCTGCGCGGCGTCACAGGCGCGGCAAACGCCACACTGGAGGACATCACGCCGGGCTGCACGCTGACGCTGCAAAACATCTCCCTGACGGACGACGTGCTGGCCGTCTTCTTCCGCGTACAGTCGGAGGCTCCGCTCAATCTCTGGGCGGGGCTCACGCCGGACGCCCTCTCCTACGCCATTCCCCGGCTTAACTGCCTTATGAACGGAGCGTACCTTGCCAAAGTCGGCCTGAACCAGGAGGCTTATCTCCCGGACGAGGAGAATACCCTGTGCTGCCTGGCGGTCTACTCGCTCCCTGAGCCGCTCCCGGACGGTGCAGCGCTTGACATCGGGGTTGGCGAAAAGCTGTTCACCGTGCGCATCGACCGCAGCCGCGCGCAGGACCCCACCGTCGCCTACGCCCCGATGCAGGAGGAGACGGTTTGCTACGTGCCTTACAGCGAATCCGGCAGGGAGGAAACCTGCACCCTGATCATCGAGCGCATCGCGTTCACACCGTTCGGCGGGCGCATCCTGATGCAGATGAAACAGAATCAGACCAGCTCCTTCCCTCTGGAGGATTTCACCCTCTACGACGATCAAGGCAGCAGGCTTCCGCTGTTTGACCAAACGTATAGCTACAACAGCAACGCCAGCGAGGAGCATCCCTTCTGGGTGCGCAATGAAAAATGGTTTGCCGGCGGGCAGGACGCCTGCGCGCTCACGATCGTGCCGACCGTCTACGGCGATTCCCTCGACGGCAAAAACAACGACCGCCTCGTGCCCATCGACAGCCTGCCCGCGGATGTGACGCTCGCCAACGGCACGCAGCTTCGCGTGCTCAGCTTCTCCGCCGATGAAAACGGCTTCATCGTGCCGGTCATGATCAAGGAGGGCATCACCTACTGGCTGAGAGAGTTTGCCGACGCGCAGGGCAATGATCTCTCCTTCAATTACATCAGCGGTCAAAGCGCTCACCGCAAAACGGGCGTCATCCAGCTGGAAGGAGCCTGGTCCGAATTTTACAAGGACCGCATCGTGCCCATGGTGACGCAGGAACAGATCGATGAAATTCGGTATTTGGTGTTCAACACCACCAATTTAAACGATTATCCGCTCTGGGAGAAGGCCATCACGGTGAAGCTGAGGTAAGGCCAGTGGCCGCCTCCCCTTCCGAATATCGCCGCAAATCGCCCGATGAAGGCAAACACGGCTGATTCTTACTCAATTTCTATAAAGCAAAAACCTGCGGGCACACGTACCGCAGGTCATTTTTTCTTAGAAGATTGTATTCCTCTTTCTCGTGCCGATTTCCATCCCGCAGATGAACCAAATAAAAAGCAGTGCTGAATCTCCATTGTACGGGTCAGCCCCGTCTCAACTGCGGCTTTCTTCGCAGCCTGCTCAATCCGTCTTTCATCCACTCCATCCCCTTCGCCACGGCCAGCGGGAACAGCAGCCCCGCAAGCAGGTAGAGCACGTCCCATTCGGCGCGCCCTCCGGGCGCATAGGCGTATTCGCCGACATGGCGGAAGGATTTGACGCTGAAATCCGCCGCGCCCACGCCGAGGATATTCATCACGAGAAACACGCAGTTGAGCGCAAAGAAGCCCATGTAGTGATGCATCATGATGTCAAAGGTATGCCGGCTGGCATAGAGCGCCAGACGGCTTCTCTTGACGTGCGGCGCCAGCAGTCTCGCGATGCGCAGATAAAACGCGATGGCAAGCGCCGCGCCCGCGTATACGCCAAAGGCGCCGCAGGTAAAATACGTGCACGAAGAGAGCAGATACGCCAGATTCTCATAGCGCACGCACAGCAGCGCGCGCAGGATCACAATCACCGTCAGATACGGCACGGTGGGCAGCGTATCGCGCTTTTCCAGGCAGCGGCGATAGAGCATGCCGCCCGCGTAGCCGGGCATCAGAATCAGCGGCCGCATCAGCATCAGCGGCAGCGCATCCTGCCGTCCCGCGTGGCAAAGCTCCACGGCGATGACTCCGGGAATCAGGCACAGCAAAAACGTCACACCCTCGCGGTCTCCCCACAGCACGGCCAGCCTGCGCACGGCGGCGTACATCACCTGCACGAGAAACAGCGGGAAGATAAACCACGCGCCCAGGTTCCAGACGAAGTGCTCGCCATCCACAATCGGTGCAAGCAGCAGCGTATAGGGGGAGAGCTCCGCGCCGATCTCAAATCCGCCCGCGCGCCTGAGCACCGCGGCGCCCAAGCCGTAGACGAGATTCCAGGCATAGAGCGGTATCAACAGCCTCTTCGCCCGATGCGCCGTATCCGCAAGAAACGAACCGCGCGGCCTGAAGAAGTATCCCGATCCGAACGCAAAGAGCATCAGATGAAACGAATAATACCGAAACAGCCCGTCCAGGGTGAACAGGTCACCCAGCACCGTATGGCCATCGACGACAAAAACGATCGCAATCAGATACAGCGCGCGCATCACATAGTTTTCCTCGCGGGGCAAAACGGATTCCCTTTTCATTAAGCTGTCCTCCCCCCTACGGCCAAAATTTCCAAGATGTGATCGATACATAACCAATTCGCTCAAAGCGCGAAGCGTACATTGATGAAATGCACACGGACGTTACACGATGATTATATCACCTTTATGCCTTCGGTCAAAGTGAAAATAAAATTTTTCACAAGAACAAAAAAACCAGGAATAATCTAAAAATTTTTGGATGCGAAACGAGTGAAAAAGTTAAGATTAGTGTGAAATTCTTCAAAATACATCATTTTTGTCAGTAGACGATCTTGAAATCAAACGTATACTTAAAGTATCAGGCGGAATTCGGTCTAAGAAGAGGAAAAAAGCCGATTTTGGGAGGTGTCTTTTATGGTCAAGTTTGGTGAGCGCCTGAAAGCGGCTCGTACCGCCAAACACATGAGCCAACAAACGCTCGCGGATATCATCGGGAAGAGCCTGAACACTGTCGGGCTTTACGAGCGTGGACTGCGTCAGCCAAGCCTTGAAACCCTGTGCCTGCTGGCGGACACGCTGGATGTGTCCTGCGACTATCTTCTGGCACGGACGGAAGCGAAAAAAACGGCAAAGGTGTCGGAAGCCGCGGATGAGGATCTGGCGATGCGCGTCTCGCGGATAGAAAATCACCTGGGTCTCGACTGAGCTTCTTAAAAAGTCAAACCAAAGAGCGCCGGCGTATTAAGCTTTGGCGCTTTTTTGCTGTGCGCTTTTTCCGCGCATCCCTTCTCCCCCGGCAAATCAGGCCCTCGGAGCCGGTTCCGCCCGGCGCGACGGGTCCATGGCATCCTCCATATTCAGGCGATGGTGGCGCTTGCGCACCGGCGTCAGCAGATAAAGGCGGTAGCGCTCGCGTACGTCGGCGATCTCCTCCTCGCTGGCGGTATATGCGCGCTGGTGCATGACCAGCATGCCGGAGCCGGTGCGCTTGAAGTGCATCTGCCCAAACGCAAAGCCGTGCTGCGGACAGAAGGAGAGCGCCATATACCTTTCCCGCCCGCTGTCAAACCAGGGCGTATCAAACTTCGTGCGGTGGCCGCAGCGCGGGCAGGGAATATTCATGAGCTTTTCATCGGCCAGCACGTCGGTCTGATAGACATAGCGCGTGGGAAGCGAACGCAATGCCGAGCCTGCAATCCGCTTTTCCTTGGCGATCACACCGTCAAGCCGGGCGCGGGCGGAGGTCTCCATCCCCCGAACCGCGCGGTCGATCACGCCCAAAAGCGCCGCGGTGCACTGCGCATCATACACCGCGCGGTGCGCGGGAACCTCCACGGTGATCTCCTCTTTTTCAAGCGCCGCGTGCAGGTTCATCTGCTGATACGCCGAGCCCAGGCACGCCGCGCCGTATACCAGCTGCGCATCCAGCGGCGGCTCAAAGGGCATGGACGTCATGAAGAACGCAGCATTGCGCTTGAGCACCGGATAATCGTCCCTTCCCCAGGTGACCATCTGCGCATCGTCGCCGCACCAGGCGGCAAAATCGCCGAACACATCAGAAAACGGCCGCCCAAGCTCCAGCTCCGCCTCGGTGATGCCGGTCACCTGACGGATGTGCCTGTCAAGCCGCTTATAGAGCCTGGGGCGGATCACCTCGCTGAACGTATCCACCACGCGGTAATCGCGGTCCACGCGGCACGCTCCAATCTCGATGATCTCGTGCGGCATGCGGTGATTGGGCGTATAGCTGCTCTGGTTCCACTCCAGATCAAACACGATGAGATGGCGGCTCATATCGTTTGCAATAGAAAACATGGTCCACATCCTGTTCTGAATCGCTGTCCGCTCTATTGTAACGCATCGCGGCAGATTTTCATAGGGGAAAATCAGGAACGCGTGTCTTTTTGCGGCAAAATCGTCAGGATAACCGTATTTTGTCCCATGCGCATGCACCGCGCGGGAGTTGAATCCCCGCCCATTTTCTGCTATGATACCGATGGTAATAGATTCGATTTTCTTGGGGAACAGTTGTGCAGGAGGATGAGCAGATGAACCTGTTTGATATTCTGGGCCCGGTGATGGTCGGCCCCAGCAGCTCTCACACGGCGGGCGCCGTGCGCATCGGGCGCATCGCCCGCAGACTGCTGGGCGAGGGAACGCCTGCGCGCGCGCATATCGCGCTGTCCGGCTCATTTGCCGCCACAGGCCACGGCCACGGCACAGACCGCGCGCTGATCGCCGGATTGCTGGGCATGCAGCCGGACGATGAACGCATCGCCGTCAGCTTTGACCTTGCGCATGAGGCGGGCATGGAATACGCCTTCTCCCGCGTGAATCTGAGCGGAGAGCACCCCAACACCGCCAGGCTCGAGCTGACCGCCAGAAACGGCAAATTCCTCTCCATCGTCGCCTCCTCGCTGGGCGGCGGACGCATCATGGTCATGGAGATGAACGGCTTGCGCGCTAATTTCTCCGGCGATCTGCCCACGCTCATCGTGCAGAACGTCGATCAGCCCGGCCATGTCAGCGACGTGACGAGCATGCTCTCCCACAAGGGCGTCAACATCGCCACCATGCAGCTCTACCGCGATCATCCCGGCGGGAACGCCGTCATGATCATCGAGACCGACAAGGCCGTTCCCCAGGAGGGCATCGCCTGGCTGGAGCGCAGCGAGGGCATCACACGGGTGACGTTCATCGACGCGGAATGACCATGAAACAAGGAGGTTCGCCATGGCAATCGAATCCCTGAGCGCGCTGATTGAGGCGTGCAAGGAACAGGATATCTTTGAAGTCGTGCTGGAAAGCGACTGTGTGGATCGCGGCGTGACGCGCGATGCATCCCTGACGCAGATGCGCGGCCTGTATGCCGCCATCCGCCGCGCACGCGAGGGATATGATCCGGCGCTGCGCTCGCACAGCGGCATGGTCGGCGGTGACGGCGCGAAGATGCGCGCCTATGTCGCCGCGGGCAAAACGATCTGCGGGGAATACATGGGCGGCGTCATCGCGCAGGCGCTGGAGATGGGAGAGAGCAACGCCTGCATGAAGTGCATCGTCGCCGCCCCTACGGCGGGCAGCTGCGGTGTGCTTCCCGCCGTGCTGCTGCCCTATCAGCAGCGTGAGAACCTTGAAGACGATGTGATGGTGCGCGCGATGTACGTCGCGGGCGTCATCGGGCAGGTCATCGCGCAAAAGGCGTCCATCGCCGGCGCGGCAGGCGGCTGCCAGGCGGAAATCGGCACGGCCAGCGCGATGGGCGCGGCGGCGCTGTGCTATCTGGGCGGCGGCGATGCCAGGGCCATCTGTCACGCGGCGGCCATCGCCATCAAGAGCCTGCTCGGCCTGGTCTGCGACCCAATCGCCGGGCTGGTGGAGGTGCCATGCGTCAAGCGCAACGCGGCGGGCGCCATGATCGCCATGTCCAGCGCGGATATGGCGCTTGCCGGCATTCGCTCCGCCGTGCCGCCGGACGAGGTCATCCTCGCCATGCGCGAGGTTGGGGACAAAATGGATGTCTCTTTGCGGGAGACCGGCCTCGGCGGCGTCGCCGGCACACCGTTCGGCCAGCAAATGAGCGAGAGAATGCTCGGTACCCAGGAATAAGCCGCCTCTCCGTTTCGTGCACAAAAAGAGAGGACAAACCGGCCCTTCTCGCCTACAATCAAGGGACAAACACAAAAGGAGTGACCGCCCTATGGAATGGATCGACCGCCTCAACGATGCCATGCGCTACATCGAGACGCATCTCGATCAGGAAATCTCCCTTGACCAGCTCGCTAAAATCGCCTGCTGCTCGCCGTATCACTTCCAGCGAATGTTCGCCTACATCGCCGACGTGCCGCTTTCCGAGTACATCCGCCGCAGGCGCATGTCCCTGGCCGCGGTTGACCTGCGCAGCGGCGGGGAGAAGATCGTGGATATCGCGCTCAAATACGGCTATTCCTCCCCAACGGCCTTCAACCGCGCATTCCAGAGCGTGCACGGCGTCGCGCCATCGGCCGTGCGCAAGGACAGCGCGCCCCTCAAGTCCTTTCCTCCGATCCAGTTTCACGTGACCGTCTCCGGCGGACAGGCGCTTGAATACCGCATCGAGGAGCATCCGGCGTTCCGCGCGATAGGCCTTCTCGCGCCGCTGAGCACGAAAATCGAAGAGAACTTCTCCGTCGTTCCCGGGCTTTGGGGCCGCGCGGCGGAGGAGGGCATAATCCCACAGCTTCTTTCCATGATGGACGGCGTGCCCAAAGGGCTGCTCGGCGTGAGCGCCTGTATGGGAGAGGACAGCTGGCACTACATGATCGGCGTGGCCAGCAGCATGCCGGCCGACGCGCCCTTCGAATCGCTCGATGTCGGCGCGTATACATGGGCCGTCTTCTCCGGCAGCGGCTCCAGCCATTCCATCCAGGATCTGGAAAAGCGGGTCGTTCTCGAATGGCTGCCCACGTCGGGCTATGAGTATGCCGACGGCCCGGACATCGAGGTCTATCTGAATGCCGATCCGCAGAACGCACACTATGAGGTCTGGATTCCCGTGACAAAGAAGTAATCGTTCGTCGGACAACGACGGGGCTGTCAGGATCATTCCAAACGTTCTGAGAAATCAATTTTCTAAGTATATCAAGCCCTCTTGAGGCTTGGGGCCTGGGGAGCCTGCATAGCTGCGCTTTCAGCGCTCCCTGTGTCCGCGAAGCGGCGCGTCGGCGTAGGCCGAGGACA
>JAUNJB010000001.1:24334-57342 GCA_030535375.1 Clostridia bacterium
GTTTTTTCTTAGAATATCTGGATTCTTATCCCGACAGCCCCGCTTTTATATGCGGGGCAAAATCCATTCCGCCGCCGCGCCGGGGCTTTTTTCCTCCCGCCGATGCGATCCCACGCCATGCAAGCGGGATGAGCCTGCCAAAAATCTGCGGCCAGTGGACGCCTCCACTTCCGAATACCGCCGCTAATCGCCCAATGAGGGCGGACGCGGCCGATTTTTTTGCAATTTCCCAGCGGCCAGTGGCCGCCTCCACTTCCGAATACCGCCGCTAATCGCCCGATGAGGGCGGACGCGGCCGATTTTTTTGCATCTTATATAAAGAAAAAAGGCCTTCCTCCCCTTTCGGAAAGGAAAGCCTGACCAGGTGAACGCTTACTCCCACGCCGGGATGTACACGCCCTTGTACACGGTGTCAAACAGCGCGCGCACCTCGTCGGAATGATATACCTCCGCGATACGGGCGAACACCGGATCATCGGCGCGGTCAGCGCGCGCGGCGATGACGTTGATGATGCCGTGCATGTCGGGGTTGTCCGGATCATACTGCTCCATGTAGAGCGCCTGATCGTTCGTCAATCCGGCATCCTTCGCATGCGTGCCGTTGAGGAACGCGATGGCGATGGACGGATCGCTCATGGCGGAGGCGGTCAGCGCGGCCTCCATCTCGTTGAAGACGAGATTCTTCGGGTTCTCCGCGATGTCCGCGACCGTCGCCAGCTCGGTGATGTCATCCTTGAGCTTGATCAGACCGGTGGCCTCGAGCATGCGCAGGGCGCGCGCCTCATTGACGACGTCGTTCATGATCGCGATGCCGTCCCCCTCCTTGATCTCATCCAGGGAGGTGTACTTCGCAGAATAGATGCACAGCGGAGCGATGAGCGTATCGCAGACGGCGACCAGCTCCGTGCCGTGCTCCTGGGACCAGTTGTTCATGAAGTTATAGTGCTGGAAAGCGTTGAGATCGACATCGCCGTTGGCAAGCGCCTCGTTGGGAATGATGTAATCGGAGAACTTGACCAGCTCGATCTCGATCCCCTCCTCAGCCAGCGTCGGGATGATGACCTGCTCCCACTGCTCGTTGTTCTCGCCGACAACGCCGACCTTGACCTTCGTGGTATCGGCCAGAGCGGATACGCAGATGAGGGTCAGCACGAGCGCCAGAACCAGCGCCAAAGTCTTTTTCATGGGAAAACCTCCTTCGTGATTGAAGCTGTGTGCTTATCAGGAACGCGCATGGCGCGATGCCCTATGAATTGCGGATGCGTCACTGCAGGCGCTTGGTGAGCAGATTGCCGACGGACTGAATGATCGTCACCAGGATCAGCAGCACGATGACGGTGACGATGGTCACATCGGTCTGGAAACGCTGGAAACCGTAGCGGATGGCATAATCGCCCAGTCCGCCGCCGCCGACACAGCCCGCCATCGCGGAGAGCGCAATCAGGTTGATGATGGTGATCGTCGCGCCGCGGATCATGCCGCCCAGGCCTTCCCGCAGATACACACGGAAGACGATCTCCCACGGGCCGGAGCCCATGGCCTGCGCCGCCTCAATGACGCCCTTGTCCACCTCGCACAGCGCGCTGTGGATCTGACGGGAGAAGAACGGAATCGTGCCGATGACCAGCGGGAAGATGGCGCCCTTGGTGCCGATCGACGTGCCCATGATGATGCGCGTCAGCGGCAGCAGCAGCGCAATGAGAATGACGAACGGGATCGAACGGAAGACGTTGATCACCTTGTCCAGCACGGAATTGACAATCCTGTTTTCCATGATGCCGCCCGGCGCCGTCACCACCAGCACCACACCGAAGAACACGCCGAACGCCGCGCTCCACAGCGCGCTGATGCCGACCATCTGAAGCGTCTGGAAGAACGCCTTGGTCATCTCCGGGAACGTCTTGACGACGTTGGGGATGATCCCCTGCAAGAACTCATACACGGCGAATCACCTCCACACGGCTTGCGGCCTTTGTAAACGCGTCAAGCGCGCGCTGCACGGCATCGCCCTCCCCGCGGAAGACGACGATCATCGTGCCAAACGGCGTGCCCAGCAGCATTTCGACATTGCCGAAGATGATGGAGATGTCCACGCCGTACTCGCGGGAGAGGCGTGAGACGACGGCCTGCGACGCGCTGTCGCCGGAGCAATCGTAGCGCACCACGATATCCCCCGGCACAAGCCCCAGCGATGCCGGATCGGTTTTGAGGATTTCCTCCACGCTGTCGATATGCGTCGTCGTGCGGATAAAGCGGCGGGTGATGGGCTGCTGCGGATGGGAAAACACATCATAGATGCTGCCCTCCTCGACCACACAGCCCTCCTCCATGACGGCCACGCGCGTGCAAACCTGCTTGACCACCGCCATCTCATGGGTGATGAGCACGATCGTCAGATGGAGCGACTGGTTGAGCTCTCGCAGAAGCTTCAAAATATCCTGTGTCGTCTGCGGGTCAAGCGCGCTGGTGGCCTCGTCGCACAGCAGCACGCTCGGATCGTTGGCCAGCGCGCGGGCAATGGCCACGCGCTGCTTCTGGCCGCCGGAGAGCTGGGACGGATAGGCGTTCGCCTTTTCCGTCAGGCCCACGATGTCAAGCAGCCCCATGACCTTCTCCCTCTTCTGCTCACGGGTCATCTTCGATCCGAGCAGCGGATAGGCCACGTTTTCAAACACCGTCCGCGATTTCATGAGGTTGAAATGCTGAAAGATCATGCCGATCTTCTTCCGGGCGGCGCGAAGATCCTTTTCAGAATACTTCGTCAAATCCTGCCCGTCGATGATCACCTCTCCGCTCGTCGGCCGCTCGAGCAGATTGATGCAGCGCACGAGCGTCGATTTGCCCGCGCCGGAAAAGCCGATGATGCCAAAGATCTCGCCGTCTCCGATGGTCAGGGACACATTCCTGACGGCGTGCACGTTGGCCTCCCGCGCCCCGGTCTCAAACGTCTTGCAGACCTGGCGTAACTCAATCATATGATTGCTCCTTTGAATGCTTTTATGGATACAAAGGCTATTATAACGCGTTTATACCGCATAGACAAGCACGAATATCATATGGCGATCCATAGCCAAAAACTATGGCGGAGCCCGTTTAAATGAAATCATGCCGCGATTCAAAGGGTTTTGGCCGCACGCGGCGAACAAAGCATATATACCATCAGGAAAGCGGGAATCACCATGGATTTTTTGACCGGCGCCAAGGCATATGAGGCCGATATGCGCGCTTTTTTTGAGGATCTGCACCAGTATCCTGAACCCTCCCACGGGGAGGTCCGCACCAACGCGCGCGTGCGCGACATGCTCACGCGCGAGGGCATCGAGCTGCTCTGCCCGGCGGACAACATCACCATCGCCATCGTCCGGGGCGCAAAGCCCGGCAAAACCGTCGGCATGCGCTTTGATACGGACGCGCTGCAAATGCAGGAGCTGACCGACCTGCCCTATAAATCAAAGCGCGACGGCCTGATGCACGGCTGCGGGCACGATGCGCACACCACGGTGGGCGTCTACACGGCCAAGCTGCTGCACGAACACCGCGCGGAGCTTGCGGGCACGTACAAGATCATCTTCCAGCCCGCAGAGGAAGGCGAGCGCGGCGCGCAGGAGGTCATCGCCACGCATCTTGTCGACGATGTCGACGCGTTCTACGGGCTGCACGTCTGGAGCACCTATCCCACCGGAACGCTGCACGCCACGCCCGGCGGCGTCTGTGCCGGCCCGGACATGTTCAAGGTCGTCATTCATGGCAGGGGCGGCCACGGCGCGATGCCCGAGCTGTGCGTCGATCCCATTGCGGCAGGCGCGGCCGTCGTGCAATCGCTGCAGCACATCCCTTCGCGCTTTATCTCCCCGATGCAAAGCGTCGTCGTGACGGTCGGCTCCTTCCAGGCGGGTACGCGCTGCAACATCATCGCACAGGATGCCGTGCTCGAGGGCACGCTGCGCTCCTTTGACGACGACGTCCACAAAACCCTGCACGAAACCTTCCGCCGCGTCATCAACGACGTATGCCATGCCCACGGCTGCACCGCAGAGATCGAAATCAACGAAATCGCGGGCATCGTCATCAATGACGCCCGCCTGGCACGGCTGGCCAACGAGGCCGCCGCCGCGCTCGTGCCGCCTGAGAAGATACAGCCCCAGATCCCCAGCATGCTGGGAGACGATTTCGCGGAATACCGCCGCATCGCGCCGTGCTGCTATGTGCAAGCCGGCATGTACGCCCCGGAAAAGGGCTGCTGCCACGCACATCACCACGGGCTGTTCAAGGTGGATGAAGACGTACTGCCGCTGTGCTGCGCGTGGATGGCCGAAAGCGCGGTCAGAGCGGCTCAGGACTGAGATTGAGGAGGCCATGATGGCTGCTGCTTCCAATACCGCACGCCGCGAGGCCCTGCTGCGCGCCTATCTGGACGCCTGGCTGACCGGAAATTCCGCGGTGCTCGACGATGTATTTTCGCCCGATGTCGTTTACAGCGAGTGCTACGGCCCGGAATACCGCGGGCTCGCTCAGGTGAAGCTCTGGTTCAGCGATTGGAACCGCGTGGGCACGGTGCTTGAATGGCACATCAAGCGATTCATCCACCAGGGCGACACGACCGCAATCGAATGGCGATTTCGAAACAGATATTTCGACAAGGAGGATTGCTTTGACGGCGTGACGCTCGCGGATTTTGATGCGGCGGGCAAAATCGTCAGCCTGAAGGAATTCTACTCCAGATCGGAGCACATCCTCCCCTATGCCGACAATCAATCCCATGAGGACGGCAAAACGCTTGAATCCGCCTGGCGCAAATTCAGCGGTTGATCCGGCAAGGTTCTCCTCCCTCGGGCGCAGGAAAATAACTCCATGATGTCATAAACTTACACCCCGGACAATCCCGTCCGGGGTGTTATTCTTTCAACAAAGTTTTTTCTCCCCCAACGGGGAGAAAAAAATTCCAACATGGGACTGAGCAGCAAATCCTTCCATAACTTGGCTCCACGCTCATGCCCCCAGACTTACACCCCGGACAATCCCGTCCGGGGTGTCATTCTTTCAACAAAGTCTTTTCTCCCCCAACGGGGAGAAAAAAATTCCAACATGGGACTGAGCAGCAAATCCTTCCATAACTTGGCTCCACGCTCATGCCCCCAGACTTACACCCCGGACAATCCCGTCCGGGGTGTTACGGTATCACTTGCATTCAGCAGCATCGCTTTTCCGATGCTTGTTCTTCCTGCGATGGCCCTTGAAGGTATGGATCGTCCGAAAGCTGCGGCGCATCTTAAACGCCTGCACAAAGCACAGGAGCACCAAAAGAATCGTGATGATCACCAGCAGATTCGTGCGGGCAAAGCCTGCAAGCGCGCAAAGCAGCGTGATCACAGCGCTCACCGCGGTGATGACCAGCAAGCCATAGGCGTTGAGCTTGCGGCGAAGCAGGAACGCCTTGATCTTTTCGCGATTGATCTTTGAGGGCATATCGTTTCCTCCTCCGCTTCCACGCGGTCAAATTGAATAGAATTCCATAGTATATTCGCGGAATAATGGAAAATTCCTGTTAAGAATCCGTAAAAAATATACCCATTTGGCGGTAATATATGCCTCGCTTGCCCATCATACGGCGATTGACGCGCCGTGGCAAACGCGGTATTATAGATGGATGATGACACGCGGAAAGGGGGCATCTCCATGGCGCATATTTTGATCGTAGAGGACGACGCGGGGCTTTCGCACGGTATCGAGCTGTCGCTTCAAGGCGAAGGACACCGCATGACCCTGTGCGCAGCGGCGGCGCAGGCGCGGCAGGCATTCGCGCGCGAGCCGGTCGATTTGGTGCTGCTGGATATCGGACTGCCGGATCAAAGCGGCATCGCCCTTTGCCGCGCGCTGAGAGAACAAAGCGATGTGCCCATCCTCTTTTTGACCGCGAACGATACGGAAATCTGCGAGGTGGCCGCGCTGGAGTCGGGTGGGGACGATTTTCTTGCCAAGCCGTTCAGCCTTGCCGTGCTTCGGGCGCGGGTGGCGGCGCTGCTGCGCCGCGGCATGCGCGCCAAAACGCCCGGGGTCTATCAATCCGGCGGCCTGCGCTTCGACTTTGAATCGATGAGCTTCTCCAAAAACGGCGCGCAGATCGCACTGAGCCGCACGGAGCAGCGCATTCTTCGCCTGCTCGTGGAAAATCGGGGACGCACGCTCAGCCGCGAGATGCTGCTTGACCGCGTGTGGGACGGCGGCGCGTTCGTCGAGGAAAACGCGCTGTCCGTGGCTGTCCGCCGCCTGCGCAGCAAGCTGGAGGACGACCCGCGCCATCCCAGGCGGATCGAGACGGTTTACGGCATCGGCTATGTCTGGCGGGAGGATGCGCCATGAACGGACTTTCCATCGCGCTTGCGGCGCTCGGCCTCTGCGCGCTGCTGGCCGCCGCATATGGCTATCGGCGCACGCAGAGGACCATCCGGCGGCTGGACGCCATGCTCGAACAGGCGATCAGCGGCCGGTTTGACGCGCATGTCTACGACGAGGACACCGTTTCCCGCCTGGAATTCAAGATGAGCCGCCTCCTCCAGCATGACGCGCTGACCCGCGCGCGCTTGGAAAAGGAACGCGGATACGTCGAAACGCTGATCGGGGACATCTCCCACCAGACCAAAACGCCGCTGGCCAACATCCTTCTATACGCCCAGCTGCTCGGCGAACAGCCCCTGCCTAAAAGCGCCGTGCCCCTGGCCGAATTCATCGGCATGCAGGCGGAAAAACTGCAATTCCTGATCGGCGCACTGTGCAAAGCGTCCCGGCTTGAAGCCGGCTGCGTGCAGGTGCGCCCCTGCAAGAGCAGCGTGAGCGAGCTGTTTGGCGCCCTTGCCGCACAACACGGTGCGAAGGCTGCGGTCAAGGGCGTCTGCCTCACATTTGAAGAGACGGCGCTTTTCGCGCAGTTTGATCCCCGCTGGACGATGGAGGCCGTGGGCAATCTGATCGACAATGCCGTCAAATACACGCCGGAGGGCGGGCACATTCGCGTGAGCGCATCGGCAACGCCGATGTTCTGCCGCCTTGCCGTCGCGGACGACGGACCCGGCATCCCGCAGGAGGAGCACGCCAAGGTATTCGAGCGCTTCTTTCGCGGCCAAGGAGCCGCCGCGCAGGAGGGCGTCGGGCTGGGGCTCTATCTCGCCCGGGAAATCGCGCTCTCGCAAGGCGGATACATGCGCCTGCGCTCAGAGCCGGGAAAGGGCGCGGAGCTCTGTGTATTCCTGCCCGCGTGCGGGGAAAGAATGTGACAAAGCTGTTAGAATCCTGCCGCGCGCGGAAAGAATCTGGACAGATTGCGCTGTTATACTGGATGTGCAGACGGAAAGCTCTCCGCTGCACATCTTTTCATTCGGAGGAATAAGGTATGTCCATCCTGAAAACCGAAAACCTGCAAAAGATATACGGCACAGGCGACGCGCAGGTGCGCGCGCTTGACCACGTCAATCTGGACGTCGAGCCGGGCGAGTTCGTCTCGATCGTCGGCACGTCCGGCAGCGGCAAATCGACGCTGCTGCACATGCTCGGCGGGCTCGACAGGCCGACAGCCGGGCGCGTGTTTGTGGATGGCGAGGACATCTTCGCCATGAAGGACGACGCGCTCACCATCTTCAGGCGGCGCAAGATCGGCTTCGTATTCCAAAGCTACAACCTGGTGCCGGTTCTGAATGTCTACGAAAACATCGCGCTGCCCATACAGCTCGACGGCAATGCGCCCGATGAGGCGTATATGAGCAGGATCATCGACATGCTGGGCCTGGACGCCAAGCTGCAGAGCCTGCCCGACCATCTCTCCGGCGGACAGCAGCAGCGCGTGGCCATCGCCCGGGCGCTGGCGGCCAAGCCCTCCATCATCCTGGCCGACGAGCCGACGGGCAATCTCGACAGCAAAACCAGCCAGGACGTGATGGGCCTGCTCAAGATCACCAGCCGCGCGCTCTCCCAGACGATCGTGATGATCACGCACAACGAGGAGATCGCACAGATGGCCGACCGCATCGTCCGCATCGAGGACGGGCGCATCGTGATGAGGTGAGCGCCATGTCAAAGGTCAACAGCGGCGGCTGCATCAGCCGCCTGGCGCTAAAAAGCCTGCTCGCCAACCGCACGCGCAACGTCATCGCCGTCATCGCCATCTCGCTGACGACGGTGCTCTTCACCTCCCTGCTCACTATCGCCGGAACGCTCATGTACTCCTACCAGCAGGAGACGTTCCGCCAGAGCGGCGGAGACATGCACGGCACGTTCAAATCCGTCACCCCGGAACAGATCGAATCCATCATCGCCGATCCGCTGGTGGTCACCCCGGCCGTGCGGCGGATGCTCGGCACGCCGACGGGCGATGCCTTTCTCAAGGCGCGCGCGGAGCTCAGCTATATGGACGAGGCGTGCGCAAAGGGCTACTTCCTTGAGCTGCTGGAGGGCGCCTATCCGCGCGAGGGCACAAAGGAAATCGCCTGCGATACCCGCGTGCTGGAGCTGCTGGGCATCACGCCGGAGCTGGGCGCCGCGGTGCCGCTGTCCTACATGCTGGGCACAAGCGGCAGCGGCCGCTTGATTGAGGATACCTTCACGCTGTGCGGCTGGTGGACGTTTGACTCTGCCATGCAGGTGAGCCAGTGCCTGGTGCCGCTCTCCTACGTGAGCGGCATGCTTGAAGGCTACACGCCCGCCTTCCGCGGCGATACCACCGGACGGTGGGATCTGAATGTGTACCTGCGCAGCAGCATGCATATCGAGCGCGATATGCTCAGAATTCTTCAAAACTGCGGCTACCAAAACACCGATGCCAGCGAGGAAAACTACATCTCCATCGGCGTGAACTGGGCCTACGTCGGCTCGCAGCTTTTCGGGCAGACCGATCCCACGACCATGGCGCTCATGGCGGGCATTCTGCTGGTCATCCTGCTGACGGGCTATCTGATCATCTACAATATCTTCCGCATCTCCGTCACCGGCGACATCCGCTTCTACGGTCTGCTCAAGACCATCGGCACCACGCCGCGGCAGATCCGGCGCATCGTGCGGATTCAAGCGCTTTCGCTGTGCCTGCCCGGCATCCCGCTGGGATTGCTGCTTGGCTACGTCTTCGGCACGCTGCTGGCCCCTCTCGTCGTCGCGCAGACCATATACAGCGTCGTGCATGTGACGGCCCATCCGGCCATCTTCCTGTTTTCCGCGCTGTTTTCCATCGTGACGGTCATGATCTCATGCAGCAGCCCGGGGCGCATCGCCGGGCGTGTGTCGCCCGTGGAGGCGCTGCGCTACACCGAGAGCCGGCCCGGCAGACGCGCGCTCAAGCGGGGACGCGGCGGCGCAAAAATCGTTCCGATGGCCGTATCCAACCTCGGCCGCAGCCGCAGCAAGACGGCGATGGTCGTCCTCTCGCTTTCTCTGGCGGTGGTTCTGCTGATGGTGGTATCGATCTTCACCAACGGCTTTGACATGGAAAAATACCTGAACCGCTACGTCATCAGCGATTTCATCCTCGGCCACGCACAGTACTTCACCGGCGGCATGAACCTCTTCAACGAGGACAACCGGGTGCCCCAGGAGGACATCGACACCATCGCCGCCCAGCCGGGCATCACGCGACTGGGCCGCGTCTACGGCTCCACCAACGCCAACATCTTCAAAAGCGAGGAACGCATCCGTGCGTGGTACAGCATTTTCAACACCGAGGATGTCGTCAACTGGTACGTCAATTATATGGAAAAGGACGAACACGGCAACGGCCTTGAAAACGCCTGTCTCTACGGCATGGACCCCTTCGCGCTCGATCATCTGGAGGTCGTCGAGGGCGATCTCGCCCCGCTGAGCGATCCCGCCCGGCGCGCAATCGCCGTGATCTATCCGGACGGCGACCTGAAGGACCCGGACCGGCCTTACAACCTGGGGGACTCCGTGACCGTGCGCTACGTGGACGAATGGCGCTTTATCAGCCCGGCAACGGGTGAAGAGGTCGATCCCGATTCCGGCATGGAATACGTTTCCCGCAGCGAGAAATATCGCGAGGTCACGTACACCGTGGCGGCCATCGTGAGCATCCCCCAGCCGATGAGCTACCGCTACTACAGCGGCGATCAGTTTGTCCTGAACGCGGAACGCCTGATCGAGGACAGCGGCACAGATGATGTGATGAACGTGATCTTCGACGTGGACGACGATCATCTGGACGCGATGGAAGCATTCATGGAGCACTATACAAACAGCGTCAACAAGACGCTCGGCTATGAATCCCGCCAAATCTATGTGGACGATTTCAACGCCTTCCGCTCGACGTTTATCATGCTCGGCGGCGCGCTGTGCTTCATCGTGGGATTGGTCGGCGTGCTCAACTTCTTCAACGCGGTGATGACCTCCATCATGGCCAGGCGGCGTGAATTCGCCGTGCTCAGCGCCATCGGCATGACATCCCGCCAGATGCGGGCCATGCTGATCGTCGAGGGCATCCTCTACACGGCGATGAGCCTCACGCTCTCCACCGTACTCAGCCTTCTTCTGGCGCCGGTGCTCGGAAACGTGCTGACGGAGCTTTTCTTCTTCCGATACCGCTTCTCCATCATGCCCATCGTGATGATCGCGCCCCTCTTCCTCCTTCTGGGCATCCTGCTGCCGGCAGCCGTTTACCGCGTGGAACGCAGGCATTCCATCGTCGAGCGGCTGCACACGATATAGCCGTTTCAATCCCATAAAAGCAAAGTTATCCACAGAAACAGGCCGTTTCTGTGGATAACTTTATCGTTTTATCGACAACGGAACGGCTCATTCGCCCTCCGTCCCTTCCTTTTCTTCCGTCTCTCCCTGCCTGAGCAGCTCCTTCAGCTTCCTGTCCGGCGCCGTCTCATCCGTATCGGGGATGCTCAGGTCGATGTGATCGCCCGGCTCCTGAAGCGCCACGACTTTGGTATACGGCGTCTCCCCCGTCAGCGCAAAGCGCATCGCCACATCGCCGCGCCCCTGGAAGTGCATCGGAATCAGGATGCGGGGCTTGACGCTCATCACAAAGTAGCCCGCGCCCGCGTCGTACATGCTTCCCTGGCGCGGATCGACGGGGAAAAACGCCAGATCAATCTTCTCCGTCGGAATCGGGGCGACGCAATCGTAGAACGCCTTTTCGGCCGTTTCGATCTCGGTGATGGAGGATTCGTCGCGCCAGTGCCACAGGTTGAGATCGCCCGCGTGAAAAATGGTGATTCCGGCGTAATCAACCAGGAAGGAAACCCCCTCGTCGGTTGAGCCATAGGCATGCACGGTGACGGGGCCAAAGCCGCGCTCCTCCCCCGGCTTCATGCGCACGCCGCGATGCGGCTGAGGCACGTCAAAGCCGACGATATACACGGCATCATTGCCGCAAAGCTCATACACATCGGGTGAAAAATGATCGTCATGGTGATGGCTGATAAAAACATACAGCCGTTTGAACGCTGAAAGCGCCTCCTTCTCCGGCATCACGCGCCTGTCGGCGCCATGCTCACTGGCATCAAAAAGCATGCCTGTTTCCCCGAGGGACACCAGAAAACCGCTGCCTCCCAAATACTCCACTGCGATATCCTTCATAGACCTGCGAGCACTCCTTTCCTATGCTTTTCTCTTTCGTTTGCGATATCACCTACCTTCATTTTAACCATTTTTTTCCACTTGTCAATCGTTTCCTCCTGTTTTTCTCCACATACGCACCATTATTCATGCAATAAACGCGAAAAATGGAACTCCTCACACCACTTTATGTCCATTTCTGTCAAATTCTGTCGGAAAGAAACCCCTCGGGCCCCAGCACGAGACGCCGGGTGCAAACCTCCTTCTCAAACAGCGCATCGTGGGAAACGGCGATGATGCATCCGGGATAATCCGCAAACAGCGCCCGCACCACGGGCCCGGAAAGCGGGGATAGGTTGCGCGTCGGCTCATCCAGCAGCAGCACATTGGCCTGCGACTGCGCCATCATGAGAAACATCAGCTTGGCCTTCTGCCCGCCGGACAGGCCCGAACAGGGATGGTTCATCTCGTCGCCGGTGAACTTCATGGAGCCCAGCGCCACGCAGATGCGCACGTTCTCCTCCTTATCGCCCGATACGGTGAGCGCCTGAACCGGCGTGCCGTTCATATCCAGGATATCCCCCGGTTCCTGCGGCATGTAGAAAACGCGGATATCCTCACGGGCCGCCAGCTCGTCACGGATGCGGCGCAGCAGCGTCGATTTGCCCACGCCGTTTCTGCCAAGGATGCAGACCTTCTCCCGCCCGCGCACGTTCATGCGCACATCCTTGCACAGCACGCGCTCCCCGACGGACAGCTCCGGCAGAAAGAGATCAAGCACGGTCTTGCCCGCGGAAAGCGGTTCGCAGCCGAGCTTGGCGAAGATGGCCTCCTCGCTCTCGGGCATATCGGTCATCTCCCGCGCCTCACGCTCAAAGCGCCTGCCCATGGAGAGCACCGCGTGCATCTTTTTCTTGAGCAGACGTCCGCCCCCGGGATTCTGCCGGGAAATCACCGCCTGCTCGTGCTCCACCCTGCGGCGGATGGTTTCAAAGGTCTGCATCTTCTTGGCGTATTCCTCGCGCTCCTTGCGCGCGACCTGCTCCTGATGCGCGAACATCTCCGCCCGCGAGGTCACAAAATCATCGTATCCCAGGCGGCAGACGCCGGCACGCGGCACCTGACGCCGCCTCAGCCGTTCCAGCAGCAAAACGCCCGTGGCCGCGCGGCGCAAAAGCGTCTCATCGTGCGAGACAAACAGCACGGAAAGGCCGCAGCCCACGAGGAATTCCTCCAGCCAGCGCACGGTATCCGCGTCAAGATCGTTGCTCGGCTCATCCAGCAGCAAAAGCTCCGGTTCATCCATAAGCAGCCGCGCCAATTGCAGCTTGACGCGCTCGCCTCCGGAGAATGCGCCCATCCTCTGTTCGCTGTAAAATACATCCGCAGGCAGATGCAGCCGGGCGGCCAGCTGCCCGAGCCGCTTGGGCGTCTGATCGTAAAACGCCGCGCCCTCACAGAAAAAATCATACGCCGTCATCGCCCGTACAGCGGCAGGCAGCTCCTGGGGCAGGTATCCCGTGCGCCAGGTGTTCACGATCTGCCCGCCGATCTCGGCATAGTCCCTCACGCCCTCATCCCCGGCGATCGCGCGCAGCAGCGTCGACTTGCCGTTTCCCTCCTCGCCGATGAGCGCGATGCGTTCGCCGGCATTCAGCGTAAAAGACAGATCCTCCACCAGCAGGGCAAAGTCCTTTTTATGCGTTAAAGTGAGGTGTTTAATCTGTAGCATATATCCTCCATACGACAAAAATCCGCCCCCGGCCACTGCCGGAGACGGAACGCACAAAAAGCCGCGCCACATTAAAATATGGCGGGACATGCATCGGCGATTTCGTTCTCCTGAAGCAGCGCAAAACAGCGGCCTGCCGCGCTGCGGCACCCGGGGCGCTGTGCCAGATCACGAAATCACTTGCGCATGTTCTTTTCTTCACCTCTTATCGCTTATCCGGTTCTGTCAAGGTATATCCTTTTCAAAACCGATCAACGATATCATATCATGCCGGTTTGAGATTTGTCAAGCAAGTTGTGATGTTCGTACGTTTGACCGCTGTGAATTTCAGTATGTTTGTTGTTGACAATCGCAGTCTCTCTCCGTATAATATCTCACAGTGTTAGCAATTTACCATTTCACCCGAAAGGAGGATCAGAATGGATCGATATATTGCGCTGGCCGACGAACTGATCGACGCACTGGATCAACACCGTCACATCCCCCCGGAATCGCTCAGCAACACCTTGCGCGGAGAAGTGGCCGTATTGCGGCTGCTCAACTGCACAAACACGGGGCTAAGCGCCGGATACATCAGCCGTGAGCTGCACATGACCACCTCGCGCATCGCCGCGGTGCTCAACAGCCTGGAAAAGAAAAACATGATCGAGCGCACCGTGGACGTGCAGGACCGGCGCCGCATCATGGTGCAGCTGACCGCCAAGGGCAAATGCCACTGTCAGGCGCACTACGAGGAGGCCAGGGCCCGCATGACCGCTCTGCTGTTCCGCCTCGGTGAAAGCGACGCGGCGGAGTTCACCCGGCTGACCAAGCGCGTGTTTGACATACTGGCGCAGTTTGAGAAGCAGTACCCCGCGCCGGACATCTTTTGTGAGAATAACGACACTGAAAAATGAGATAAGGAGGTTTTCTATGAACAAAGGAAAGAAATCCATCACGGGAAGAAGGCTTGCGGGCGAGATCAGGCAGTACAAAAAGGATGCGCTGCTCTCCCCGATGTTCACCATCTTCTGCGTCATATTAGAGATCCTGATCCCATACCTCACCGCGTCGATCATCGACAAGGGAATCTCCGTGGGAAATATGAACCACGTGACCCGCATCGGCCTTTTGATGATCGCCATGGCGCTGCTGGCCGCCGTATGCGGCATCATGGCGGGCCGCTTCAGCGCGCGGGCAAGCACGGGCTTTGCCTGCAATCTGCGGCAGGCGATGTTTGAGAACATTCAGACGTTCTCCTTCTCCAACATCGATAAATTCTCCACCGCGGGCCTGGTAACCCGCCTGACCACGGATGTGACCAACATCCAGAACGCCTTCCAGATGATTCTGATGATGTGCACCCGTGCGCCAGTCACGCTGATCGTCGCACTGTTCATGGCGTTTTCCATCAACGCAAGGCTGTCGATGATCTTTCTGGGCGTCATGGCGGTGCTGATCATCGCGCTGGCCACGCTGATTCCCAAGGCCATGCGCTACTTCAAGCAGATGTTTAAAAAATACGACGCCGTCAACGGCGTGGTGAAAGAGAATGTCGGCGCGATCCGCGTGGTCAAGGCGTTTGTGCGCGAGGACTACGAGGATCAGAAGTTCAAAAACGCCGCGGGCGACCTGTTCAGCAACTCCGTGAACGCGGAGAAGATCATCTCCCTGAACATGCCGATCATGATGCTCAGCGTCTATACCTGCATCCTGCTGATCAGCTGGTTCGGCGCGCGGATGATCGTGAGCGAAACCGGGCTGACCACGGGCGAACTCACAAGCCTGCTCTCCTACGTGATGAACATCCTGATGAGCCTGATGATGCTCTCAATGGTCTTTGTCATGATCACCCAGTCCGCCGCCGCCGCCCAGCGCATCGAGGAGGTTCTCAACGAACGCGCCGAGATCGTCACGCCGGAAAACGCCGTCATGCATGTGGCGGATGGCTCCATCGACTTTGATCACGTGAGCTTCTCCTACAACAGGAAGAGCGGTTCGCCCGTGCTTTCAGACATCAACCTGCACATCCGTCCGGGCGAGACAATCGGCATCCTGGGCGGCACGGGCTCCTCAAAATCGAGCCTGGTCAACCTGATCTCCCGCCTGTATGACGTGACGGAAGGCTCCGTCCGCGTCGGCGGCGTCGACGTGCGCAGCTACGATATCGATGTGCTGCGCGGCGAGGTTTCCGTCGTGCTGCAAAAGAACGTGCTCTTCTCCGGCACGATCCTCGACAACCTGCGCTGGGGCAATGAAAACGCCACCGAGGAGCAGTGCCGTGAGGCCTGCCGTCTGGCCTGCGCGGACGAATTCATCGAGCGCCTGCCCAACGGCTACAACACCTATATCGAGCGCGGCGGCACCAATGTCTCCGGCGGCCAGAAGCAGCGCCTTTGCATCGCCCGCGCCCTGCTGGGCGAACCGAAGGTGCTGATCCTCGACGACTCCACCAGCGCCGTGGATACCGCCACGGACGCAAGAATCCGCGAGGCCATGCGCACGCACATCCCCGGCACCACCAAGATCATCATCGCCCAGCGCATCTCCTCCGTGCAGGACGCTGACCGGGTGCTGGTGCTCGACGAGGGACGCATAAGCGCGTTTGACACGCCGAATAACCTGCTGGCGACCAACCCGATCTATCAGGAGGTCTTCAACAGCCAGACCGGAAACGGAAGCGGCGACTTCGACGAGGCCGCCATGAAGGACAGCCACCATCAGAAGGGAGGCGAACGCGCATGATGAGAGGCACAAAAAACGCCGGCAGGCCCGGCGCCAAGAATCCCGGCAAAACGCTCGGACGCATCTTTTCCGAGATTATGAGCCGCTATAAACTCCACTGCGTAGCCGTGCTGATCTGCATCATCGTCAGCGCATTCGCCACCGTGCGCGGAACGCTGTTCATGCAGACGCTGATCGACGATTACATCCTGCCCATGATCGGCACGGAAAACCCGGACTTCGGCCCCCTCGCCCGCGCGATCGCCGGCGTCGCGGTGATCTACGTGATCGGCGCGCTGGCCAGCTGGCTGAACTTTTATCTGATGATCTTCGTCACCCAGGGCACGCTCAAGAATCTGCGCGTCAAGCT
Organism: Clostridia bacterium; assembly: GCA_030535375.1. Classification (GTDB taxonomy): domain Bacteria; phylum Bacillota; class Clostridia; order Christensenellales; family Aristaeellaceae; genus Ventricola. Next base: position 40,699 of record JAUNJB010000001.1, read on the forward strand.
GTTTGAAAAGATGGAGCGCCTGCCCATCAAATACTTTGACACGCACGCCCACGGCGACGTGATGAGCATCTACACCAACGACATCGACACCATGCGCCAGATGATCTCCCAATCGATGCCGCAGCTGCTTTCCAGCGTCATCACCATCCTGAGCGTGACGATCTCCATGATCATCCTGAACGTTCCGCTGACGCTGATCACGCTTGTGATGGTCGCTCTGATGCTGACCCTGTCGATGGGCCGAATCAAGCGGGCCGGCAAATTCTTCGTTCAGCAACAGATCGATCTGGGCAAGGTCAACGGCTATATCGAGGAGATGATGGACGGCCAGAAGGTTGTCAAGGTCTTCTGCCACGAGGAAAAGGCCATAGAGGAATTCGGCGCGCTCAATCAGGCGCTGCGCCAGAGCGCATACAGCGCCAACCGCATCTCCAATACCATCATGCCCGTAACCATGGCGATGGGCAACCTCAGCTATGTGCTGTGCGCCATTGCGGGCGGCATGCTGGCCACCAGAGGCTATCTGGGCCTGACCATCGGCACGCTCGTCTCCTTCCTGACGCTCAACAAGAGCTTCAATCAGCCGATCAACCAGGTTTCCCAGCAGTCCAACTCCATCATCATGGCGCTGGCCGGCGCGGAGCGCGTCTTCGCCCTGCTGGACGAGACACCCGAGGTGGACGACGGCTACGTGACGCTGGTCAACGTGCGCCGCGAGGCGGACGGCACGCTCACCGAGTGCAAGGAGCGCACGCACCTGTGGGCCTGGAAGCATCCGCACAAGGCCACCGGCGAGACGGAATATGTCGAACTCAAGGGCGACATCGTCATGGACAACGTGGACTTTGGCTACACGGATGAAAAGATGGTGCTCCACGATGTGAAGCTATACGCCACACCCGGGCAAAAGATCGCCTTCGTCGGCTCCACCGGCGCGGGCAAGACGACCATCACCAACCTGATCAACCGCTTCTACGACATCCAGGACGGCAAGATCCGCTACGACGGCATCAATATCAACAAGATCAAGAAGGACGATCTGCGCCGCTCCCTGGGCATCGTGCTCCAGGATACGCATCTGTTCACCGGCACGGTCATGGACAATATCCGCTATGGCCGCCTGGACGCGACAGAGGAGGAGTGCATCGCCGCGGCGAAGCTTGCCAACGCCCACGGCTTTATCACCCGCCTGCCCGACGGCTATCAGACGATGCTCACCGGCGACGGCGGCAATCTCTCCCAGGGGCAGCGCCAGCTGCTGGCCATCGCCCGCGCGGCCGTCGCCGACCCGCCGGTATTGATTCTCGACGAGGCAACCTCCTCCATCGATACCCGCACCGAGGCGCTCGTGCAGGCGGGCATGGACTCGCTGATGAAGGGCCGCACGACGTTCGTCATCGCGCACAGGCTCTCTACCGTCAAGAACAGCGACTGCATCATGGTGCTCGAACAGGGCCGCATCATCGAGCGGGGCACACACGACGAGCTCATCGCCCAGCACGGCAAGTATTATCAGCTGTACACCGGCGATTTTGAGGATGCGGAATAACCAAGCAGCCATATCGCATAAAAAGGGCTGTCAGGCTAGGATTTCGGATATTCTAAGAAAAAAACTAAGCATTTGTGGTTTCCAAAGAGGTTTCCATCTGTCTCCGTCAGTGACGGAAGCAGACAGATGGAAACGGAAAGCCCTCTGTCGGGGTATTGGGGGACCGGAGCCTGCCGCCGCCTATGGCGGATAAGGGAAACGTCGGGAAGGTGTCCCCGGCCTATGGCCGGCACGCCCGTCCTGCGAACGCAAGAAGCGCTGAAAGCGCGGCTATGCGAGTTCCCCGGATAGAGCCCCAAGCTCAAAAAGGCTTGATTTGCTTAGAAAATTATTCTCTTAGAATGCCCGGAATTAGCCTGACAGCTCCTTTTTGTCGTCAATGAAACTGTGAAAAACAAGGACACGGCAGGACAATCATGCCGCAAAGCGCGCAGACTGCAGGTCATTTTGCCGCGGTCTGAGGATGGACAGACCGCGGCGCCCGCCGATCAAAACCGCAGAGGAGACGGATTTATCCCGATTCCATCATGCCCGTGATCAAATCGCTCTGGGCAGATTCCACTTGAACACCGTCGCCAGAAGCCGCATGGCCGTCGTCACCAGGCAGCCGATGCCGTAGGCCGCCGCCGAACCCACACCGCAATGAAACAGCAGCGCATAGCACAGCGCGCCCGCGATGGCCGCGACGGCATACACCCGCTTCTTGAGCACAAAGGGGATCTCCTGGATCAGCACGTCCCGCAGCATGCCGCCGCCCACGGCGGTCGTCATCCCCAGGAAGGTGACAAGGAAGATATTATCCGCAAATCCCGCCTCCATGCCGATGCGCGCCCCCGAAACGGCAAATACCCCCAGGCCCACCGCATCGAACACGTTGTTGATCTGCTCGATCAAGCCCTCTTTGGCTACGTATTTTTCCTTGAAGATGCGCGCAATCACAAAGACCGCCAGCGCACAGACGACGGACAGCAGCACATAGTGAAAATTGGAGAACATCCGCGGCGGAAAGTAGCCGATCAGCACATCCCGCAGCGTGCCACCACCCAGCGCGGTGAATACGGCCAGCAGCAGCACGCCGAATATATCCGTTCCCTTGTCAATGGCGACCATGGCGCCGGAGACGGCGAACGCCGCCGTGCCAATCCACTCGCCGATCTGAAAGATGATGTTCACGTCGGTCATGAGGTTTTCTCTCCCTTTGTGATCAAGAGGTCAGGCTCTTTACGGCTTCTTCCGCCGTTTTTCCCATGAGCACGTCCCGCCTCGCCCGGCGCAGCGCGTCGCCCATCCCCGGCCCCGGCGCAATGCCGGCGCGCCGGAGCATATCCGCGGTGGGCATCGGACGCGTGCAGGCATCCTCGTAGCAAGCTATCCTGTCCTCCAGGAAGCGCGCCTCCTCATCTGCTGATGCGCGGGGCTTCCCTGTGCCGTGCGCGTCGCACAGGACAAGCAACGCCAGATCCCGCGCACAGACGGATTCGTCGAAGAGCAGGTTGGTGCACGCCCTGTCTCTTTTGAAGCAGAAGCAGGCGTGCGCACGCATATGCAGCCGGCACATATCCCTGCAATAGGCGATGGCCGCCTTTCCGGCCTCCAGGCGCGCGAGCATCGCCTCCACAAGGGCCATGCCCCTTTCATCGTGGCCTTCCGCTCCCGATGCCTTGCCCAGATCGTGCGTCAGCGCGGCGAGCATGAGAAAAAGAGGCTCCTTTGCCCGCTCCCGCACGGATGCAGCCTCGCGCAGGACGAGCATCGTATGCTCAAACGCGTCTTCCTCCGGATGATATCGTGGGTCTTCCCTGACGCCGCACAGCGCATGCAGCTCCTCAAACCATGGCGAAAGCGCGCCGGCCCGCTTCAGCACGCGAAAGAATACATCCGGCCTGTCCGCCTGCATCAGCGCTTTTTTTGTTTCGCCCAGCACGCGGGCGGCACTCAGATCAAAGAGCGGCATGCGCGCCATCGCCGACAGCGTATCCTCCTCCGGTTCAAGGTGAAAGCGCGCCGCAAACTGTGCGCCGCGCAAGACGCGCAGCGGGTCCTCTTCAAACTGCCCGCCCGGCACCATCCGAAGCACGCCGCGCGAAAGATCCCCGATTCCGCCAAAGGGATCGACATATTCTCCGGTCAGCGCGTCGCGCATGATCGCATTGACGGTAAAATCCCGCCGTGCGGCCGCGCGCTCCTCCGAGAGCCACGGATCAAGCGTCACAGAGAAGTCCCTGTGACGGGCGCCTGTGCGCGTTTCCAGCCGGGGAATTGCCATGTCGATCCACGCCGCGCGCAGGGTGTAGACGCCGTATGCCCCGCCGCTGCCGTCCACCTCGCCAAAGCGCGAGAGCAGCGCATGCAGTGCCTGCGGCTGTATGCCGTGCACCTCGCAGTCGATATCCCCGCTTTCCCGGCCCAGCAGCCCGTCGCGCACACATCCGCCCACCAGCAGCGCCCGCCCGCCCAGTCTGTCGATCTCCCGTGCGACAGCGGACAGGAGCAGCCGCCTTTCATCGCCCGTCATGTTTTTTGTACGTGACCGCCTTTCATCATTCAAGCTCGCCCTGGTCCCCGCGCGCATAAGCCGCCGTCAGCACATCCCGCAGCGCGAAATGCGTCTCCCTTTTGCGCCCCGGCAGGCGCGCGGTGAAGCCGTCCGAATCGATGGCGGTGACCAGCAGATTGATCTTTTTCATCGCACCGCCATCCATCAGAACGACACAGATTTTGCGCTCCCGCTCAAGGGAGTACCGGAGAAACCGATCCACCATCGCCGCTTCGTCCCCGCTCTTTGCTTTTTTGACTTGATTTGGTAATTGCGTAATAATCGGCCGCGTTCGCCCTCTTCTCAGAACATCTGAAGCCTTCATTTCACCGCGTAGATGCGCACATCCGAATTTTCAAACACCAGCTCAAACGCCGCGTCAAGCGCCTCGATGTCCACATCAAAGTCCGCCCGTTCGTAATCGCTGACGTAGATGTAATCCACATCATACGTTTCCAGCACGTCCGCATTGTTTTCCGGGTTCTCGTAAAAGCGCTGGCAGTCCTCCGCCTGCTGCCTGTAATCAAGCCCATGGAAGAACACATACAGATCGCTGCCGCAGATAATCTGCCTTCCCGCCAGCGAACAGACAGGATTGATGTGCTGCTGGCCGGTGAGGAAGACGGCATCCCTGTCCGTGTTCCCGTCGATCCACGTGCCGGCTTCCACGGCGGCGCGCGAAAAGAGCTGATATCCGGAAACCGCCTCCCTGCCGATCGACAGCGCGCCGGAGAACATGCTCGCCCACAGGAACAGCGCGCACAGCAGCGCCCGCCCGGGCAGCCCTGCCAGCCGCTGCATGAGCATGGAGCCATAGTCCGCCGCGAGAATCGCCGCGAACATATACCAGATGTAGAACAGCTTATTATTGTCGTATTCGTTGGGCTGGAAGAGCACCGTCTCCGCGACGAGATAAACCGCGGCCATACCCAGAACGATGTCGAGATAACCGCGCCGCCGCGCTCCCAGGCAGGCACACAGCATCAGGATGAACGGCAGGCCGGCGTTTTTGATCCAGAACCAGAAGTAACCGTCGATCAGGCCTCTTCCGCCGCTGTTGTTGACCCAGTTGAACTGAAAACGCAGCGAGCCGCCCTCCACCGTCTGCCTGGCGCTGCCCAGCACCTGCGGAAGCGCCAGCACGAGCACGATGCCCAGATACATGCCCGCGCGCGCCAAGATGCCCATCCTCTCCTCCGGATGAACGATCATCCGACCGATCAGATAGCCGCCGGAGAACAACCCCAGCGCCAGGAACGTGTGTGTGTGCACCAGCGGCAGCATGCCCGCCCACAGCGCGAGCAAAACCGTCTGGCGCGCCGACCTGGCGCGTGTGGAGGAGATCAGCAGATACAGCGCCGGTATGCCCATCGCCCAGCCGCCCAGCAGCGCGCGCTGCGGAATCATCAGATCCACGATCACATTGGAAAAGCGCAGATTGAGATCGGGCTGATTGGCAGGCGTCTTATAGTAACCGGTAAATATCTCCCGCACCCGCTCAAAGCCATCCTTCCACGCCATGTCAAAGTCGTAGAGGAAGCCCAGGCCGCCGTTGAAAAAGAACAGGAGCGCCGCCACGGCCACAGCCTTGTGCCGTCCGCCCAGGATCTGCTGCGCAAGGAGCATATAGCCCATGTATGTCAGCGCCATCAGCAGCGTGCCGGGCACGACCATCGCCATATTTGTACTCATGCCCAGCAACATCATCGTCGTGCTCAGAGAATCCGTCAGATACGGATAGGCAAGCGGCGTCCCCGCAAGCAGGCTGTAGCTCGGCGGGAACGCCATATCCCGCATCGACGTGGCAAACGCCAGATGCATGCACAGATCGCCATAGGTGGACTGGCCGCACCAATAGGAGCCATCCGCCGCGGGCATGATCATATGCGTATACTGCAAATAGGCGGACAATGCTGTCAGCGGCACGCATACGGCCGCAATCACCGCCAGCTGCCGTCCGTCCTGCTCGCTGGGCTTTGCAGGGGGACGCCTGTCACGCAGCAAGTAGCAGACGATCACCAGCAGCACGAGCGCAGCGAGCGCGGCCATATGCGCGGTCACGGAAAACCGAAACCCATAGGCAAAGAGCGCCGGGAGCTGCATCTCCAGCAGCACGCCCAGCGCCATGCCCAGCCAAAGCCTCACAATCGGGCTCTTTCCGGGAAGCTGCGTGCGAACGATCTGCACGCCGCTGATCAGATAGAAAAGGGTATACAGCGCAGCCGCCATGTCGTCTCCTCACTTTGCCTGTTCGTTGCGAAGCACCTGAAAGCCGGACTGACGCCTGCGCCTGTGCTCCGGCCTCGCCTCCGCCGCGCCGGCCGCGTTCGCCTGAACGCCTGGCTTCGCAATCTGCGCATTCTTTTCCTGAACGGCGTCATCCGCCCGCTGTTCGGCCGTCTTCTTGCCCAACGCGGGCATAGAGCGCGTATCCTGCCCGACGCGCTTGGCCTCCAGCGAAGCATCCAGAGCGCGCTGCGCGTCCGCCTTCATATCCGCCAGATCGGAAATCGCCCGCTCACGGCGGCGCTGCTCTCTGCGCTCCTCGCGCATGCTGCGCGCGGCCGCCTCGGTGCAGATCGCCTGCCCCGTGAGCAGCAAATAGCGGCTGCGCGCGCGGATGAGAATCACCGCATCCAGCGCCACGGCGCACGCCACGGTGACCGGCACGGCCCACAGCCACGTCAGCCCCAGGTACACCGCCAGCGCAGCCAGCAAAAGCGTCAGCACCACAGCCACGGCCATGTGCGCCGTCTGCTCCTTATTCGCGCTCTTGCGCAGCGCGATGGCGGTCTTATTCGTCAGGCGGATCGCCTCGCCCCTCTTTCCGTTCTGCATCGCTCAGCCCTCGTCGCCCTCGCCCGCGTAATCGAGCATCTGATTTTCACACACCGCCCCCTTCTCCGGGGCGAAGTGCATCTGCTCATATGCCTCCTCGGGCGCATAGCTCATCCAATAGCCGGGCACCTGATGCACATATCCGCAAATCGGGCAGCGGTAATAATACACTTCCATGGCAGGTCACTCCTTGTCAGGTTAAATTGTACCCCGCAGGATGGAGAGAATCAGCTGGCTGTCAAACATCGGCGCGAACTGGGACTGCGCAATCAGCTCCTGCAGCTGCTCCACCGGAGCCACGGCCATCACGATGGGCACCAGCGCAAAGAAGATGAACAGCAGCAGCACGCCCCGCGCGAAACCGAACACGCCGCCCGCCAGAGCATCGAGATGGCGCAGCACCGGCAGCTCGAACACGTAGGAGATCAGGTGGATCACGAACGTCGCGACGATGTAGGAGACCAGGAAGCAGATCAGGAAGCTCAGGATCGAGATCGACACGTTCACGATCGTCTGGCTCAGCAGGCTTGACACGGTCATCGTCTGCGGCGCGGCGGTGATGCCGGACAAAAACGCGGTCTCAAAGGCCGCGGGCAGGCTGGCGCTTGAGAGGATCTGCGAAAGCGCGCTTTCGGACACCTGCGCCACGGTGAGCAGCGACAGATCGAGATCCTTGATTCTGCTGCCCGCATCCGTGTAGTAAAGCAGCGTATCCACCAGCGTTTCGTTGCCCTGGAGCCATGCGGCCAGCTGGCCGCTCGTGGCGAAGGCGAACGCCGCCGCTCCGATGAGCGCCGCGACGCTGAGCACGCCGCTGATGAAGCCCCGATGCATGCCAAAGAGCACACTCACGGCCAGCACGATGAGAATGACGATGTCGATGATATTCATGGAATCTCCTTTCGCGGCGATGCGCGCATCACACCGGCAGTTCGATGACGTAGATTTCCGAGCCCGAGGCGACGACCGCGCGATTATCCGTGATCATGCCGAGCACAGCGGTGATATTGATCGGCAGGGCGTATGCCGTGAACGTCGTCTCCCCGAAGCGGCAGACATAGACGGCATTGCTCGCAAAGCCGTACACCGAGCGGGTGCCAAGCTTGGCGGCCAAACACTCGCTGGGCAGGTGCAAAACGCGGTCCACGCTGCCGTACATCAGGCGGACGTTGTTGAGCCGGATGCCCTCGTTTTGCTCCTGAGCGGGAATCAGCAGCTGATAGGTCACGCCGTTCGTCGTGCGCACATCCTCGACCGTATAGCCATAGATCAGCGTCGCGGTCGCCTGCTCAAGCACGCGATAGCTGTAGTGCATGATCTGGCGGGTGGTGACGACGTTAAGCGTGCCGTTTGTGTCGTAGATCATATAGGCGATATGCTCGCCCAGGGAGCTTTTTCCCGTGGAGAGCTTGCCGGGCTGAAAGGTCTGCAGCTCGGTGGAGATGACCGTGCCCGTCGTGTCGAGCCCCAATATCCACATCAGCTCCGTCTCCTGGGCGCTTGAGGATGTCGTCGACATGAAAAATCCGATATCCAGCAGCGTCTGATTGGCGATGGTGATGTTGTCGACGATCTGGCCGCTGCTGTTGATCACGGAGACGACGCCGTTGTCCGCCTCGCCCACGAACACGGCGACATACTCATCGCCCGCACTGGCGAACTGGATCGTATCGGACATTTTGTTGTTGTAAATCAGGCGGCCGCGGTTGTTGAGGATGTACAGATCGTTTCCGGACCAGGCGACGATGCGCTGCTCGGTGGCATCGTAATCGGCGTTGGTGCCGATCTGATAGCTCCATTCGTTGCCGCCGGTAGCCGCCACACAGTGGAGCGTGGTGCCGTCATAGAAGATGACGCTGTCGCCAAAGGGCATGACATTTTGGCTGAGCGTCGCGCCGATGCGCGTGATGCGGCCTATGCTGTCGCGCCCCGAACCGCTGAGCGCATAAATCACCGCCACGAGAATGATCGCCGCCAACGCAGCCAGCGCAATGAGCATGCGCAGCCGCTCAGAGAGCGCGCTTTTCTTCTTTTTTTTCTTGCTGCCGTCGTCCATGCCGTAGGAACCGAGCGAGCTGCCCGCCCCGGTCATGTACGTCACGTGCCTCTTCTTGCGATCCATGGAGAGTTCCTTTCAATATGGCATATTTCAAAACAGGGCGCGCACACTGCGCCGCTTGAGCGCCGCGGCGATCTCCCCGGTGCTCAGCCCGCGCACGCACAGGACAGGCGCGCCGCCCTTTCCCGCGTGCGAGGCAAGCGCCCCGCGCGCATCGCTGACATACAGCACGGCATCCGCAGGCATCCGGCTTGAAAGCGGATGCATCGCATAGCCCATCGCGCGCAGCTCGGCAGCGGTATCTTCAAGCCCCTGTTCATATAAGACATTCATACTTTTCGGCCTCTTTCCCGTTTTTTCCATATGATAGCCGAAAGATGGCCGTTTCATCCCCGCGCGCGCACGGCCTGCGCCCGCCTTTCGTTCCCCCCTGCGCGCCGTTTCAGGGAGTTTTCCACTTTTGGAGCATGCACAGCCCCGAGGCGTTTTTCATTTTCCAAACCCCGGCCAAAATTCCCTGTTTGTTTTGGATTTTGGGCCGCGTTTCGATATCGCGTTTCATCTCTGGCTTTGGGGTTATCCAGCGCTTATCCGCAAGTTTTCCACATTGTTTTCCACAAAACTGTGGAAAACTGTTGAGAATTTGTGGATATCTGTGGATAACATCGGGAAAAATCCTCTTTTTCCAGCTATTCTTAGAAAAACCGAAATTTTCCCAAAAGGAGCGCCTCATCTGCTGAGCACGCCGTTGTCCACATGATACACCGTTCCCTGCCGCGCTCCCGCCAGATCGGATATATCCGTGCAGGTGACAAACGTCTGAACGCGGTCAATCCGCTCGATCAGCTGGCGGCGGCGATCGGGGTCAAGCTCGCTCATCACGTCATCCAGCATGAGAATCGGCGCTTCCCCGCGCTCCTGTCCCGCCATATCCAGCTGGGCCAGCTTGAGAGAGAGCACCGCGCTGCGCTGCTGGCCCTGCGAGGCAAATGTGCGGGCCTCCTTGCCATCGATGGAAATACCGATGTCGTCGCGATGAATGCCGACCGTCGTTGTACACCGGCGCAAATCCTCGCTGCGCGCCGCGCGAAGCCGCGCAAGCAGCCGCTCGGCGGCATCGGGCGCATCCTCCGTCTGGGAGATATACCACAGGCGCAGCACTTCTTTGCCGCTGGTCAGCGAGGTATGCGCCCTCGCGGCGCTTTGGGACAGGATTCCGATGGCCTCGCGCCGGTTTGCGGCAATCTCCGCGCCGCAGAGGGCCAACTGCTCATCCCACATGTCCAGCGTCCCCAAAAGGGAACCGTCGCGCGCAATCTCCTTGAGCAGCGCATTGCGCTGATTGAGCGTGCGCACCGCACGCTGGAGCGCGTAGAAATACGCCGGGCGCAGCTGGGAGAGCTGCATGTCGATGAAGCGCCGCCGTTCGGACGGCCCGCTCTTGACGATGGCCAGATCCTCCGGTGAAAAGAGCACGCCGCAGACATTGCCCAGCAATTCCCCGATGCGCTCGGCCTGCCTCATGCCGATGCGCACGGTCTTCTTCCTGCGCTGCGTCCTGTCCAGCAGGATGGTCACCTCGTGCGTGCCGTCCCCCTGCTCCGTGGCAATCTGCACGCGGGCGCGCTGCTCGCCCCAGCGGATGAGCTCCTCATCGCGCGGGGTGCGGTGGCTGCGTCCCAGGCAGCACAGATGCAGCGCCTCCAGAATATTGGTCTTTCCCTGGGCGTTCGGCCCGCAGAAGACGGTCACGCCGCTGTCCGGCGTGAGGCTCACCTGCTCGTAATTTCTGAAATTTCTGAGGCTCAGCGACTTGACGCGCATAGTCCATCCAATCCTTATCGTCCGCCTTACGCCCCGAACACGCGCACGGGCAGCACCAGATAGAGGTAGCTGTCACTCTGCGTCGGGCAGATGACGCAGGGGCTCACGTTGGAATTAAAGCGCATGAACACCTCGTCGTCGGAAAGCGCCTTGAGCACGTCCGTGATGTAGCGCACATTGAAGGCGATGGTGATATCCTTGCCCTCCGTGGTCACGCTCATCTTTTCCTCCATATCGCCGGTTTCGGAGTTGGAGGTGACCTCCAGCGTCTCGCCGTCGATCTTGAAGCAGACGAGGTTGCTCTTGCCCTCGCGGGCAATCAGGCTGGCGCGGTCGATGGCGCTGCTCAGCTCCGCGCGGCTCACGCACACGCGGGTCTGCCATTCCTCGGGCAGAATCTGGCGGTAGCGGATGAATTCTCCTTCCAGCAATCGGGCGACGACATGCGTAGCGCCGATATTCATCTTCACATGGCTGCGGCTGAAGCACAGGGAGACCGCTTCCTCGCTATCCGACAGGATCTTGGCGATATCGCCCAGCACCTTGCCGCCCACCACGGCGGAAACCTCCTGCTCGGGCCCCTCAATGCTCTCCTTGCGCAACGCCAGCCGGAATCCGTCGAGCGCCACCACGCGCATCTCGCTTCTGCCGATCTCCATCAGGCAGCCGGTGAGGATCGGGCGGCTTTCGTCCACCGCGACGGCAAACAGCGTGCGGCCGATCATATCGCGCAGGGTATTTTGGAGCATTTCGAAGGATGCGCCGGAAACCTGCGGCAGCTCGGGATACTCCACCGGATCAAAGCCGGTAATCGTCGTGCGCGAGGATGCGCAGCGAATCGTGGCCTGCATCCTGTCGCTGGTGCTGATCTCGCACATGCCTCCGGGCAGCTTGCGCACGACCTCGCACAAAAGCTTTCCCGGCAGCACGGCGCGGCCTTCTTCTATAAATGTAGCGGGAATGGTCGTCTCGATGCCCAGCGCCAGATCCGTGCAGGTGAGGCGCAGCCCCTCGTCGCAGGATTCAAAGAGGATACCTTCCAAAATCGGCTTGGGGGAGCGAACGGCGAGCGCGCGGCTGACGACGGAAAGGCTCGCGTTCAGGTCATTGGTATCGCAGGAAAAACGCATAGTATCAACCTCCATGGAGTAGTAGCAGTATATAGGATCAGCAGAAGGAGTCGTAGAGCGGTGGAAAAGACGGGATAAGTACCAAAAAGCCAAAACACACCCATCTTTTTGGCTGTGGAAAACCTCTGTAAAAGCTTAGAAATTATCCCTGAGTTTTCCACAATCCTGTGAATAAGTTTTCTATAAAACGGAAAAACACATACGAAAACGTATAAAAGGGCAAATTCATACTTATTCAGTATTCGCGTTTCTTCTTGGAAATCCTTCTGACCGTGGGCGTTTCATCAAAAAAACGCCTCCGCGGTAAATGCGGAGGCGCTGCATATGCATGGGACAAACGGGACGGCGGCGGATTGCCGTCAGCGAAGCCTGCTGGCGACGGCCCCGGCGATTTTCTCGGGGCTGAGGCCGTAATAATCGAGCAGCTCGGCGGGCGTGCCGGATTGGCCGAAGCGATCCTCGATGCCGATCTTCTTGAGCTGACCGCCGTGCTCGGCGACAACGGCGGCAACCGCGTCGCCCAGACCGCCGATGGTCGAATGCTCCTCGACGGTGAAGAGCTTCATCTCCTTTGCCAGGCGGCGGACGATATCCTCGTCAAGGGGCTTGATGGTGTGCATATTGACGACGGTGACCTCGATGCCCTGCTCCGCGAGCAGCCCGGCGGCCTTCATGCAGGCCTCTACCATCAGACCGCAGGTGATGAGCGCGGCATCCCCGCCCTCTCGCAGCACGTTGGCCTTGCCGATCTCAAAGGGCATGCCCTCGGAGAAAACCGGCGTGGCCAGGCGGGCCAGGCGCAGATAGACGGGGCCGTCCATCTCTGCGGCGGCGTATACGGCGCGCTTGGCCTCCTCCGCGTCGCACGGCGCGAGGATGGTCATGCCCGGCAGCGTCCGCATGATGGCGATGTCCTCGATGGCCTGGTGGGTGGCGCCGTCCTCACCGACGGTGATGCCGGCGTGGGTGAAAGCGAATTTGACGTTCAGATGCGGATGGCAGACGCCGTTGCGAATCTGCTCAAAGCACCGGCTGGCAAACACCGCGAACGTGGAACAGAACGGAATGTTGCCCACGCTCGCCAGGCCTGCGGCCATGGTGACCATGTTGGCCTCGGCGATGCCGCAGTCGAAAAAGCGGTCCGGATGCGCCTTGGCGAAATACTGCGTCATCGTGGAGCAGGAGAGGTCTGCGTCCAGCACGACGATCCTCTGGTTTTCATCACCCAGGCTGGCCAGCGCCTCGCCGTAACCCACACGGGTAGCTTTCTTTTCACTCATGGCTCAGCCCTCCAGTTCCTTGAGCGCGGCGGCGGCTTCCTCGGGCTTGGGCGCCTTGCCATGCCAGCCCACCGCGTTTTCCATAAACGATACGCCCTTGCCCTTGACCGTGTGGCACAGGATGCCGCGGGGCTTGCCGGGGCACGCGGGCACGTCGAGCGCGTTGATGATCTGTCCGATGTCATTGCCGTCCCCGACCTCGATCACATCCAGGCCGAACGCGCGCAGCTTGGCGGGGAAATCCCCCAGGCTCATCACGTCGTCGTTGCGGCCGTCGATCTGCAGGCCGTTCCAGTCAAAGAGGATGGTCAGGTTGTCGAGCTTGTAATGCGCGGCGGCCATCAGGGCTTCCCAAACCATGCCCTCCTGGCACTCGCCGTCGCCCAGCAGCGTGTACACATGCTGGGAAGTGCCCTGCACTTTGAGGCCCAGCGCCATGCCCACGGCGATAGAGACGCCCTGCCCCAGCGAGCCGGTGGAGGCGTCCACGCCCGGGCACTTGTTCTTATCCGGGTGTCCCTGAAGCATGCCGCCCAGCTTGCGAAGGCGGGCATACTCCTCCTTGTCAAAAAAGCCCCTGTTGGCCAGCACGGCGTACAGCGCGGGCGCGGCGTGCCCCTTGCTGAGCACAAATCGGTCGCGCTCCGGCATATCGGGCTGATGAGGATCAACCTTCATCTTATAACCATACAGCGCCTCGAGGATTTCGACTGCGGACAGCGATCCGCCCGGGTGCCCCGAACCGGCCATAGCCAGCATCGAGATGATGTCGCGACGAATCACGGTGCACTGTGCCTTGAGTGCTTCAAGATCCATGATATTCCTCCTGACTGGTGATGAGGTGACGGAAAAGGATCATCGATGCGGAAAAGCGCATCGAAAAAACCGCATTTCATTATAAAAGTATGCACGTGGAATGTCAAGCCGTCAGCCGCCGATCCGTTTCGATCTTGTATGTTTTTTACGGTGCATCGGGCTCATGGGTGATCAATTTCGGCCAAACAAAAAAGGTTCATCCTCCCGCGCGGCATGTGTGCGGAAGGTGAACCGGGGGACAGAGCAGAAGAGGAAGGGAAACGGCAGCAGCGTCAGTCCGGCAGCCTGTGATACAGCGGCAGCAGCGCGCACCCCAGCAGATTGCCCGATGTGATCACAAGAATTCTGGCTGCGGACCGTGCATTCCAGGCCGCGGCTGCGGAAAAGTAGTACATGTCTGCGATGCAGTGCTCAAATCCGCACAGGATGAACGCGGCTACGCAGCAAAAGAGGATCAGCGGATTCTGCGTTTTCCGGTAGCCCTCTACGGCAGTGTACATGAGCAGGCCGCAGGGGATGGCGAGCAGGAACAGGCTCGGCATGCCGTCATTCATCCTGATGGCGGCGATCGCGCCGGCCTTGCTTGCAATGGCGCAGATGCGGCTTGAACGAACGGCGATGGCCACAAGCCCCGTGCCCACCAGGTTGCCCAGCCAGATGATCAGCAGCGTAAAAAGATACGCGGCGCCATGCTCCACGATGTAACCGGCCTTGCCTGTGAACAGGTGCAGACCCTGCGTGCAGATGGCGTAAAGCCCCACGGTGAATAGCAGCGCGCCTGCGAGGCTGTTGTCCACGGACAGATAGACCGTGCCGCCTATGCCGATGGCCATGCCGGCGAGCACTGCGCTCAGAAAGATTTTAAGAGCCTTCATATTTCCTCCCGTTTTCTCGCGGTGCGTTTTTCTGGCATAAAGCAAAAAAACGCCCGGACAGTGCTGTGCCCAGACGGTCGGCATTTTCGCATCATACTTCATGTGGTCGATTCCACTTCCGTCAGTCGTATGATATCTTATCATATTCGTTGTCATGCGATTTGTCAATATTTTTGACAGTGAGCAGATGCGCCGCGGTACGCGCGGCGGCGTCCGGCCAATTCGGGCAAAGCGGTTGTGAACCGGACAAAAATATGGTACAATGGCGACAGAGCTGCCGGCCCGTTTGTGTCGGTGATGCATTAAAAAGGGGAGAGAATCCGGCCGGGAACGCGCGGCGCGGTCATTTGGCTGGGAGGAGATAGCAGGCCATGGATACGGTGAGAAAGACGCGCAAGCTGCCCGAACAGGTGGCGGACAAGCTCAGGGAGATGATCATCCAGGAGTCGATGGTGACCGGCGCGAAGCTGCCCGCCGAGGCGGAATTGATGGTTCGCTTCGGCGTGAGCCGCTCGACTGTGCGTGAGGCGGTCAAAATTCTGCAGACGGAGCATATCGTGGATATCCGCCAGGGACAGGGCACGTTCCTGTGCGCGATGCCCGGCTTGGCCAGCGATCCGCTGGGGCTGCGCTTTGCCGATCAGGAGGAGCTCATCGCCCAGCTGCTTCAAACGCGCCTGCTCATCGAGCCGGGTGTCGCCGCGCTGGCGGCCCAGCACAGGCAGGAAAAGCACCTCCAGGCGATGAAGGCGCTGCTTGACAAGATGGACAACGCCTATCTGCACGGGGAGGATTACACGCCCTTTGACATCGAGTTTCACACCGTGATCGCCCAGTGTACGGGCAACGACGTCATTCGCCGCCTGTTGCCCACGATCCACGAGTCCATTCAGGCGGGATATCACCACACGCAGCGCGTGGAGGGAAGCTATCAGCGTGCCAGCCAGTGTCATCTGGAGATGTACCGCGGCATTGCGGAGCATGACAGCGAGCGCGCCCGCCATGCGGCCCAGCGCCATATGATTCAGACGATGCACGATTCCGGCGTCGAGGTTCCGGGGGTGCTGCTGGGGTGAAGATCATCGCCCGCATCCACAGCGATTTTCCAGAGAAATTCGGCATTCCGCGCCAGAGCGGGCTTGTGCCGCAGACCCGCGCGCGCATTGTGTTTGAAAAGGAATACCGCAATGAGAGTGCGCTACGCGGCATCGAGGGCTTTTCGCACCTGTGGCTGATCTGGTCGTTTTCCCGGGCGGAGCGGGAGGGATGGTCCCCCACGGTGCGTCCGCCGCGATTGGGCGGCAACACGCGCATGGGCGTGTTTGCCACGCGTTCTCCGTTTCGCCCCAATGCCATCGGTTTGTCCTGCGTGACACTGGAGGGAGTTGAAATGCACACGCCCGAAGGGCCCGTGCTCATCGTCGGCGGCGCCGATCTGCTTGACGGCACGCCGATCTATGACATCAAGCCATACCTCCCCTTCGCGGACTGCCATCCCGAGGCGACGGGCGGGTTTGCCGCGGAAAGCGAGGACTACGCGCTGCATGTCGTCTTTCCGCCGGAGCTGGAGGCCCGGATTGACCCGGGCAAGCGCGAGGCGCTTCGCGGCGTGCTCGCGGGCGACCCCAGGCCCTCGTATCAGAGCGATTCTTCGCGCGTGTACGGCGTGGCCTTTGCCGGACATAATGTGAAATTCACCGTCGACGGCGACACGCTGACCGTGTGCGGCGTAGAGAA
>JAUNJB010000001.1:57442-73013 GCA_030535375.1 Clostridia bacterium
AAAAAACGCGCAGCCCGCGGAGCATGAGCTCGAGGGCTGCGCGCTGCTTTATGTGGTTTCGATGCGCCTGTTCTTTGTGAACCGGGATACCTGTACGCCGATTTCATACAGAACATACATCGGCACGCCGAGCATGACCTGCGAGATGACGTCCGGCGGCGTGAGAATGGCCGCCAGCACAAAGATGCCGAAGAAGACGTATTTGCGGAAGGAAGAGAGCTTCTTGTAGTCCACCCAGCCCATGCGCGTGGCCATATAGATGGCGATGGGCAGTTCGAATACCACGCCAAAGGGCAACACAAAGGAGAACAGGAAGCTGACGTATTTGTCGATGGAGAGCATCGGCGTGGCCAGATCCTCTCCCGCGACGAGGAAGAAATTGATCGCCAGGCCGTATACGTAGCGGTAGCAGAACGCCACGCCCAGCAGGAACAGAAACAGCGCCAGAAAGAACAGCACGCGGAAGATGCGGATTTCATTTTCATACAGCGCGGGCTTGATGAACGCCCAGATCTGATAAAAAACGAACGGACTGACGATCACGACGCCCGCGATCAGGGATACCTTGAGCTGCGTGGTGAGCGCCTCGCTCATGGCGGTGTAGATGATGGTGACACCGCGCGCTTCAATGGGGGATGTGATGAAATTCATCAGCGGCGTACATAAAAAATAAAACGCGAGAACAAACCCCACGACTACGGCGATTACGCAGTTGATCATCAGCTTGCGCACGGCCAATAGGTGAACCATCAGCGGCTGCGTTTCGCTGTTGACGCTTTCATCGTGCGAGACGGCGGGGCGGGATTCTTTTTTTTTCATGGACAGAACCTCACTTGCGTCGCTGAAACGACGCGGCGGACGCCGCTCCTATGCGTCCGTCCGCCGCGCGGGTCAGCATCACTCGTCCTTCTTTGCGGCCTCGCCGGCAGCGGGCTTATCATCGTCTTTGATTTCATTTTTGAATTCCTTGATGCTCTGGCCGAGGGCCTTGCCCACGCCGGCCAGCTTGCCGCCGCCGAAGATCACCAGCGCCAGCACCAGAATCAAGAGAATCTCCATGGTACCAAGTCTCATAACTTATTTTCCTCCTACCTTGTTGTTATTTTTAAATTCTTTAAAGCTCATGTCTTTTTTGATGGAGCTCAGCTCCTTGTTGATCTGCAGCTGCGTCTGCTGGAGGTCCGGGCGGATATCCGCGCTGCGCACGCTCTCCTTCACCTCGCGGTCCATATCCTTGAAGTCCTTCTCGATCTCATCAAGTCCGGCCTCGCGCTTGACCTCTTCCACCATGTTGCGGATGTAGCGCACAAAGCGGCCCAGCGCGCGGGCGACCTTGGGCAGATCCTTTGGCCCGACGACGACAAACGCAATCAACAGGAGCAGAATCAGCTCGGAGGCGCCGATGTTGAACATGTGTTTCTCCTCCCGCAAGATGCTTACAGGCTGTATTATAAACCAGTATCAGCCGATTTGTAAAGCGGAAAGGTGAAGGAAAGCCGTTAAGAAAATCACATCTTTGCCAGAGTCAGGAAACAGAACGCCAATTGTTTTACAATACTAACAAATATGGAAAGAAAAAACTGCGAATTTGTGCGTAAAATGATCGTCAAATGCTTGACGGAAAGCCCGTTTGCATGTAAAATGACATCGTAAGGCTGAGCGCGCGCCCGATGCGTTCGCTCCGCTCAAGTGAATACTTGCTCCAAGCCGCCAGTGCCCTCCGGGTATATGCGGCCAATGGGTGACGGGGGCAACCGCGTCGCCTGCCTGATGCGAAGGAGTGCTGCAATCGTCCGGAAGCGCCGGTGCGCTGTCCGATGTGTTTGCGGTGCTCCTTGTTTTATGCCTGCATTTTCTTCCCGCAGCCCTTGCCGCGGGGACAGAGAAAGTAAGGAGGAGTGTCATCCATGTCTGACAAAAAGCGTTTCCTTGACAAGGACTTTACCCGCCGCCAGTTTCTCAAGCTCTCGGGCAAGAGCCTGGCCGGTGTGGCGATGTCCAGCACCATGCTCTCCACCCTCGGCGTCAGTGCTGCCGCGCTGGCGGAGGATAAGGTGAGGGTTTGGGCGTTCCCACAGGGCCTGCTCGTCGTCAACGCTGACCGCTGCGTCGGCTGCCAGCGCTGCGAGATCAACTGTACGCTGACCAACGACGGCTGCTGCTCAAGCTACATTTCCCGTGTGAAGGTCACGCGCAACCTGTATTCAAGCCGCAATGGAAACGGCCTGTATACGGAGAACAACTGGACCTATTTCCCGGATACATGCCGCCAGTGCGAGGACCCGGCCTGCGGCAATGCCTGCCCGATGGGCGCGATTTACGCGGATGACAGCGGCATCCGCCGCGTGGACACGGACAAGTGCGTGGGCTGCGGCGCCTGCACGCAGGCCTGCCCGTGGCACATGCCGACTGTGAACCCGGTCACCAAGAAGTCCTCCAAGTGCGTGATGTGCGGCGCCTGCGTCGAGGGCTGCCCGTCCGGCGCGCTGTCCATCATCCCGTGGGATGAGGTTTCCTCTGCCGCGCAGGCTGTCTGATGCGGCCGGTTAGCTGAAGAATTGATCTGAGGAGGAATTGACAATGTCTGTGAAAAATGGCATCAACGGCTGGGCCGGCAGCGTGCTGCGCGTGAATCTCACGACCGGCGCGATCACGACCGAGGATACCCTGCCCAAGTATAAACCCTACATCGGCGGCATGGGCCTTGGCTACAAGGTCATCTGGGACGAGGTTCCGCTCGATTCCGATCCGCTCGGCCCGGACGCGAAGGCCGTCTTCGCCGTCGGCCCGCTGACGGCTTCCGGCGTGCCCTGCTCCGGCCGTCTCAATATTTCCCTGCTCTCCTGCTGGTCCAAGGGCCATTCCATTCTCGACGCGCACATGGGCGGTCACTTTGCGCATGCGCTCAAATATGCCGGCTATGACGCCGTCATCGTCGAGGGACAGAGCGATAAGCCGGTCTACATCAAGATCGATGACGACAAGGTCACGATCGAGGATGCCTCCCATGTCTGGGGCAAGGGTACCTTTGAGACCAATGCCACCATCGCCAAGGAGTGCGGCCCGGAGTTTGACGTCGCTTCCATCGGCCAGGCCGGTGAGAATCTCATTCCGATGTCCACCATCATCACGAGCTTCGGCAACTCCGGCGGCGCCGGCATCGGCGCGCTGCTCGGCTCCAAGAAGGTCAAGGCCATCGTGGCCCGCGGCACCGGCGCGGTGAAGATCGCCCGCCCGATGGAGGTTCGCCTGCTCTCCAACTACATGATTAAGGATCTGGTCGGCGGCAACAACAATCACAATGTGCCGACGATTCCGCAGTCCTGGGCCGAGTATTCCGCCACCAGCAAAAACCGCTGGCAGGGCGGCCCTGGCGTCACCTGGGATAAGGCGCCGAACGGCCCCGTCGACAGCGGCGAGCAGCCCAGCGGCGTGATCAACGTGGCCGCGATGCGCTGCAACAAGGGCGTGTTCGACTTTGGCGCCGTGGCCGAGAAGTACACCGTCAAGCAGGGCGGCTGCTCCTCCTGCCCGGTTCGCTGCTACACCGAATATGAGATGGACCCGCTTGCCGATTTTGACCTGCCGACGCACGTCTCCAACACCTGTATGCCGATCATCTCCGGCAAGAGCATCTATCCGGAGGGTACGCATGACTTCGTGGATGAGGGCGATGCGGGCATGATCCTGGGCGGCGCGATGAGCCGCGCGCAGGACGATTACGGCGTCTGGTGCAACTACGGCAACCTGTACACCGATTTCTCCCGCGTGTACAGCGACGGCATCCTCCGCGAGCATATGACCGACGAAGAGTGGAACGCGGTCGATTGGGATCTGCTCAAAAACGGCGACCCGCGCTGGTGCGTGGAATTCTTCCGCCTGATCGCCGAGGGAAAGGGCGCCTGGGGCGAGCTGGGCAAGGGCAGCTACTACCTCTACAAGGCGTGGGGCCTTGACGACGCGAGCAAGAACTCCGCCGGCAAGAATTACTACGACGAGGTCAGCAGCAAGAACACCAACGTGACCTACAACGGCTATCCGAAGCACCACTCCGCAGAGGATGCCTGGCAGAGCGGCCTGCTGTACAACGTCATGTACAACCGCGACTGCATGATCCATCACTGCACCAACTTCGTGCGCTCCGGTTCTCCGTATGAGGCCGTGATCAAGCCGGTGCTCGAGGGCTTCTTCGGCGAGGGCTGCGTGGATGCCCCGAAGGCGTACACGCCGATCAATGAAAACAAGATCAAGCTGGCGAAGTGGTCCTTCAACGGCAAGCAGTGGCATGACTCCGCCACGCTGTGCAACTGGATGTACCCGATGACGCTGTCCACCAGCAAGAAGCGCGGCTATGCCGGCGATCTCGATCTGGACGCGAAGTACATGAGCGCTGTCGTGGGCGAGGATTATACCCGTGAGAGCCTCGAGTTTGACACCGAGCGCATCTCCAACCTCCTGCGCTGCATGACCGCGATCTCCTTCAAGCTGAATCTGGACAGCACCAATCTGCGCAAGGATCACGATGGCGTGCCGGCATGGGTCTTTGACAAGGAGCCGGACTTCAAGGCCTTTGAAGAGGGCACGGTCAAGATGGATCGCGACGACTGGGAGAAGTCGCTTGACATGTTCTACGAGGCGATGGGCTGGGATGTGGAGACCGGCATTCCGACCCGTGAAACGCTTGAAAAGTTCGATCTTCAGGACTGCGCGGATAAGCTGGCCGAGCTGGGCTTGATCAAGTAAGTCAAATGTGATATCCTTGTGGGAGGAATCGGTGGGATTCCTCCCACATTTGTCTTGCAGGTAAACGATGCTTTTTATATAATCAAATCGAAAGGATGATACGATGTCATTATTTGGACGGCGCAAGCCGGGCTTTTCCAAGGAAGTCGTGCTTCGTCCCGAGGATATTTCGGATGAATTTTCCGATCGGAACGATCCGGCCAGGCAGGATCTGAATCCCAAGGTGGAAAAGAAGGAAATGGGGGACCGTGCGCAGGCGGTCATGGACGGCACGGCGGTGAGCGGAAAGGAGGCCGCCGCGCAGGAGATACAGGAAAAGGTCGATCTGTTCGATTACATGGATTCTCTGCCGGATGTGGAGGACCCGTTCCCGCCCAGCGAGGAACCGATGATTCGCGATCCGGAGCAGGAGGAAGAGGATGAGCGCAAGCCGGGCGAAATGCTCGCCGAGTACATCCGTGAACGCGCGCGCGCGGCTCAGCTCACACCCAGGAAGCCGCTGGCCGAGGAGGAACCGCAGCTTGACGGGATGATCGAGGAGATGAACAGCCTCGAATCCTGTCAGGATATCAAGAGCGTCAAGGGCAACAGGGACGAGTATTTTTATTCGGACGAGATTATGGCGAACAACTACGCGATGATCGCCATGCTCGTGCTGGAGAAGGATCTGCCGCGCACGATCGCGCACATGGTTCGCTTCAACTGCAAGACGTATCCGGCGCCGACGCCGCTGTATTACTTCATGCGTTCTCCGTATAATTATACGAAGCCGCAGCTGGATCACGCGCTGCACATGATCCAGTCCGCCGGGGACATGCAGGATATCAAGACGATCACCGCGTTCAACGGGGTTTTGTACATGTATGCCGAGGGGATCATGTCCAAGCGGTATGCCCAGGCCCTTGCGGACGACGGTGAGGCGAGCGAGGCCGATCGTTGATCTTCTCAAGGATACGAATGGGAGGCGAGGATATGCGCACGACGGATGAGGCGCTTTTGCAGCTCAGGGCTGGGAACCGGCGCTATATGGGTGCCAAGCATGGCATGGGCGATATCTCTCCGGAGGCGCGGCTTCGCGCCTGTGCGCAGGGGCAGCAGCCGTATGCGGTGATCGTGACCTGTTCGGATTCCAGGGTGATTCCCGAGGCGATTTTCAGCGCGGGAATTGGCGATCTGTTTGTGATTCGCGTGGCCGGAAACGTGATCGATGATCATCAGCTGGGCAGCATCGAATATGCGGCCGATCATTTGGGCTGCAAATTGATTGTCGTCCTGGGACACGACCACTGCGGCGCCGTGCATGCGGCCATTCATCATGACCCGGATGGATATATCAGATTCATCACCGACGAGATCCGCCTCGCAATCGGCGACGAGAAGGACGACTACAGGGCCTGCTGCCTCAATGTGAAGCGCAGCTGCGCGCTGATCGATTCGAATCTGGATATTCAGAGGATGGAGCACGAGCGCGGCCTGCGGGTGATTGGCGCGGTGTATCATCTGGAAGATGGAAGCGTAGAGTTTTTAGAGGACTGAACAGAGTTTTTCCTTTCACTAAAATAAAAAAAGGCAGCACGGAGCTGTCAGGAGAAGAATTCGGATATTCCAAGAAAGAGCTGAGCCATTGCGGCCAAAGGGGGTTCAAAAGCCCTTCGGCGGGGCGCTGGAGCAGAGCTCCAAGCTCAAAAAGCCTTCATTTGCTTAGAAAGTTGCCTTCTTGGAATGCTCGGAATGATCCTGACAGCCCCGTGCTGTTTGCACGTTGATTGAAGGATGCTTCTTTTTGATCGCGCGGCCATATCCCCGACACTTCAGGATAATCCGGTGGGATATCGCCCGGATTGCGTCCCCGCTTGAAGATATACCGTGGAGATGACAGGCCGGCGTGCGTTGGATGTTCCCGTGGCGGATGTCCCATCGATGCCGTCAGGCGGCACAACATTCAACATCCCGGAGGGATCATGGACATGTGAAGAATACAAGAAGGACGTTGTAGAGGTCGATGATCCAGCTGGCATAGTTGTGGGACTTGCCGGGCTTATCCACGAAGCAGCAGTTTTGCCCCTTTGCCGTGTCGGTGCCCTCCGTGAGTTTGCCGGGGCAGAGCTTGAGCATCTGATTATACGCCCTCAGATGATCGTCATGGGACTGATCGTAGGAGCCGTTGCCGTTGTACCAATACAGGATGGGATATTCTGCGTAGGCGGTGTTCATGGAATCTGATATGGCATACACATTGGAGTTGTAGCCGGAAAAGTTGCCGATATAGCCCACGTAATCCGTGCAGCCCATCAGGATGGAGGCCCAGCCCGTCGTCGATCCCAGGGACAGGCCCGCGTAACCGCGATGATCCCGGCTGGCGGTCAGGCCGGCAGGAGAGGTGTCGCCGTCGGCAAACGTCGCGTATTGGCTTTCGACGGCGGGAACGAGATCGTTCTTGAATTCATACCGGAAGGTTCCCGTGCCGTTGAATCCATGCTTTTTTTCGGCGGCCATGCAGGGCGTGACGACGATCAGCGGTTCACAGCGTTTTGATGCGATCATCTGATCCAGCACGTTCAGCGTGACGGAGGAGGAGCTGCGGTCCCTGGCTCCGCCTGCCGCGTAATCGCCCTGGGCAAACCAGTAGCCCGCGTGTTCTTCACCGCCATGCATCAGGTAGAGTATGCTGTACGCGCCTTCGGGATCGTAGCCATAGGGCAGATACACGTAGGCTTCGTTGATTCCGGGCTTTCCGGCGGCGCCGCTCTTGTCATACACATAGGTGGCGTATTCAATCCGCTCTACGGTTCCCTTCTGTGCGCATTCGGCGCGGAGCTGCTCCGGGATTTCCTCATAGGCGAAGGAGAAGCCGATGCCGTCATCCGCACAGGCCGCGGCGGCGGGCAACATACCGGCAAGCAACAGACAGATGATCAGTGCGCTGCGGATCGCTCGAGCTGTTTTCATGGCGCGCAATCCTCTTGTCAGGGCACCAGCGTGCAGAAATAGATGCAGTCGCCCACCATGCGGCGCTTGGTGTTGTTGACGTTATTGAGCTTTTCCCCGTTGAGGATCACTGCCGCGGAGTTGCCGCCGTCGAGGTTATACGCGTTTTTTGCGCCCAGATCGCGGCACAGATTGGCCAGCTGCTCGATGGTCAGGCCCTCGGAGCCGTCGCCGCCGGACGGGCCCTCCGTGCAGACGACCATGTAGGAGAGCGTATCCAGCTGGCAGAGCGCCAGCCGCTGCGTGTGCTTGTTCTTGCCGACGTTTGCCTCGGAATCCTGAATCTGCTCGTTGGTGATGGCCACGCCGTCCTTGACGAGCCACGGCCCGAAGCAGAAGGCATGCACGACGTTCTTGCCGAGCGCCTCATAGTCCTCCTTGGAGGTCTGAGGCAGAATGGTAAAGTCGCCCTTGTCGTCGATGACCAGCGTATCCCTCAGGGGCGTGGGGCGGAAGCGCAGCTGTTCGCCGTTGCGCACGACGATTCCCTGATTGTGATAGTTGAAATAGTCGCCATTGATGGTCAGAACGCCGTTGAAACGGTTGGCCATCGTGAGCACGGTCGCCGTCTTTTGAGAGGGATAGTCGGCCGCGAGACCGCAGCGGATCTGGCTGACGTCGGCAATCCTGATGTAGACGGCCATGTAATCCGTGTCATACGCGCGCGACTTTTCGATGCGGATATCGATGGAATCGTCGTGGTATCCTGCCTGATCCGGCAAAAAGCACTCTTCATGCGGAAGATAGGGCGCGCTGTCAAAGCTGAAAGGGATCGGTTCAAGCGCCGCTTCGGCCAGAGCGCAATTTGCGGCCAGGGAAAGGAGGAGCAGACAACAAGCGAGTTTCAGTTTCATAACCATCACCATGCTTCACAAATGGATTCAAATTCGTCATAGCTGTCATAGATGCATACGAAATAATCCTCAGAGGAGTAGATCAGATGCTCGATATCGCAGCCGGGCACGCCGTTTTCCCAATCCTCCGGATCGAAGATGGCGAACATCCTGCCCTCCGGGGTTCTGTCCATGTGGTCGGTTCTTTGCAGCCAGTCGCAGAGGACGAAATTGTTCCAGTCCTCGATCGTGAAGGCGTCGATCTTTCCGTCGGTGAGCTCCGTCAGGATGTTGGCGTTCCAGAAGGTGGCGTATCCCTCCAGGCAGTCCTCATCCACCAGCATCTGCGCGATGTCTTCGATTTCCGTTTCATACGTGTTCATGTCGTTTTCGCGGTACACGGCATTGCTGGCCAGGAACACGCCGACCAGGGCCAGCATGGGCACCGCGCGCAGAATCTTCAGCCTGCATTCGAAGCGGTCCAGCGCCCAGAAGATGGCGAAGATGAGCAGCAGCGCCGCGGGCATGTAGTAGCTGACCGCGTAGGGGAACGGATCGGTGACGCCCTCCTCGCTGAGGGTCAGCACGTTGACGACTATGCCCAGCAGCAGCGCGATGGGCATGAATACGGCCAGCAGCCGCTCGCGCGTGTTCAGCTTCATGCGCAGCAGCAGAATGGTGCATGCCGCGCCCAGCACGGGCAGAATGACGGCCAGCATGGAGACGACGCCGTCAAGAGAGAGCAGCAGCGAATCCTTGCGGTAGCCGAAGAAGATCATCAGGCACATGATCTGATCGGTGAACATTTCCGCCTTGAGCGGGCAGAGGATCGTGTCATCGAACAGCTGGAAGGAATACTTCTCCGCCAGGATGTTCGCATTGACCGCGTTTCCGATGAACGTGGCCACGGCGCACAGCACGCCGCCCACAACCAGGCAGAAGGAGGGCAGACTTACCAGCTTTTTCAGGCTGTCGCAGCGGCGCGCCTCCAGGAAGAAGGTGACAAGGCATGCCGCCAGCAGGGGGGCGATGCAGATCATGATCATGCGCACGCCATTGAGGCCGCCCAGGAAGCCCAGGATGATCAGCAAAATGGGCTCGCGCAGACGTCTTTTATCCATGCGCAGCACGAGGCCGATTTCAAGAAAGGTCAGCGATACGCAGATGGTGTAGAATCCGCCGTAGACGAACGTGAAGGAGTTGAACTCTGTCACCGGCAGCACGAGGGCGGATGCGCACAGCAGCGCCGCGGCATAGGATGCGCCCATTCCGCGCGCCATGTAGGTCAGCGATGCCGCCACGCAGCACAGCAGCACGGCGATGGAAACGGTGCGCGCCACGTGCCAATCGCTAAACAGCCTGAGCATGAGCTGGTACACGGGCACGGGGCTTGTCACGCGCACCTCCGTGGAGTAGAACCAGTTTTCCGTCATCAGGCGTCCCTCGCTGTTGAGCAGATTGGCCAGCACAAACTCCGAGGAGATATCTGCGTCGAGGTTATGCTCGCCGTAGACCCAGTAAAAGCCGACGGTTACCGCCAGGCAGGCGATAAAGACGAGAACCGGCCAAAGGCGCAGCCCCTTTTTGAAGACGTTTGTTTTCATATTGATCCTCCTCAGACACCACTGTTTTGATTCACGTTCAGCACGGATTGCACGCTTTTGACCAGCCCCAGACAGGAGACGGCGGTGATCAGGTAGCAGACATCCATGGGCATCTGTTCAAGCAGCACGATCTTCTTTTCCAGCGCGAACTCCATCGCCACGATCAGGGCGATGCAAAGGATGGTTCCGCATCCGGCGAAAAGCAGCGGCGCGGGCCGCCTGTCGGGCAGGCGGACGCAGCCATACGCCAGGATGAAGACGACGATCAGCGCGCCGATGATCTGGTTGACGCGCACAAATCCGAAGCGCAGCACGGCATCCTGGCGCAGGCTTTCGCACAGAATCTGCGCGGAGGCGAGCATCAGCAGCGCGTTCAGGGCGAGTATGCCCTCCCGCTTCACCTTCGAGCGAAGCAGAAGGATGCAGATGCAGAGCGCCAGCAGCGCTTCGATCACGAAGACCGCCCAGCACCATTCCTCGTACATATCCTGTATGGCGAACGGGAACCGGAGGAAGAAATCGTAATCCTCCGGATGCAGCAGGCTCATGCCGCTCATCGGATCAAACCAGTCCTCCACGTACCAGCCGTAGCCCTGGCCGACCAGTCCCTCCGCAAGCCTGCACAGGGCGACCATCAGCATGGCCGGGGCGGCAAATGCGTCCGCGATCCTGCCGCAGGACTGACCGGTTCGCACCGAGGCGATGCACACGGCCAAGCCGCCGCCCAGCATGGCGCCCCACAGCGTGTATCCGCCGCTTGTGAAGTGAAAGAAATAGGCGATTCCGCTGCGCGCAAATCCGTCCATGCAGATCAGGCAGTACAGCAGGCGGGAAAAAAGAAGGCTCAGCGGAATGCACCAGGCGGCAAAGACGGTCAGCGTTTCATCCTTCAGGCGCCTTTGGCGGATCAGCCGGCGGGAGAAGAGAAGACAGATAAGCGCGGCGCCCGCCACGGCAAGGCCGTATGGATACACGCGGATTCCTGCAAAATTGATCATGAATTTCTCCTGTTTTCGACGGCTGCTTTTTCACAAAGCGCCACCATGACGCACGGGACGGTCATGATGGCATCCATGATTTTTTGACGGAAAGACAGCCGTTTGGGGGATGACGATGGGGGGACGGTCATTCTTCATGCGCGGAGGCGAAATACAGAATGTCGGAGATCTTGCGCAGATCGACATTCTTGTGAATGCGCTTGTTGTTGAAGATGACGTTTGTCGATCCGCCGCCGTCCAGATTGTAAGCGACCTTGCAGTCGGGGAAGAGCTCGGCGATGTACTCGCTGAATTTTTCCAGCGACATGCCGTAGGAGGCGTCGGATTTGCCGTCGCATTCGACAATGGCGTATTCAAGCTCGCCAAGCTGGACGATGGCGACGCGCTGCATCTTGTATCTGGACTGATACAAATCGGTGATGGTGTCCTTGAACGGCTGGCCGTCGATGACGAGCACCGGGCCGAACGTGAAGGAATTGATCACCTGGCGGTCCTCGGGAAATTCGTTTTCAAGGAATTCGTTCAGGGATTCGTTGGTGGCCATCAGCACGTAGTGGAAATCGCCGAGATCATCGATCATCAGCACATCACGCGTGCCGTCACACTCTCTGCGGTATTCGACACCCTGGCGAACCACATAGCCGATTTCGTAGTAATATTTGAAGAAATCTCCGTTGACCGCAGCGATCGCGTTGACGTGCTCTGCCATGGTCTCGGCCTTTACATAGGTGCGGTCCTCATAGCGGTCCTTGCTCATGCAGGTGCGGATTTGGGAGGGGTCCTCAATCTTGATGCGGACGATGTGGCAGGGAAGCTTGCCCACGATCTGCTCCTCGGTGGTGACGTGGATGGTGTCATCCAGATACTCCGTATCCGAGAGGTATCCCTCCGCCAGCGGCGTGCTGCCGGGGACGAGCTGGTCAAGCGGCAGCTTTCCCGCCTCGGCCAGCGCCGGGGAGGAGATCAGAAGCGGAAGGAGCAGCAGAAAGAGGGCGATGGCAATCAATCGCAGGATTGTGCGGTTCATGCGGGTTTCCTCCTTGAGATCAGGTTAAAACGGTTCGTAAACGCCGGTGTGGAAGATGCGGTAAATCACATCGTAACGCGGATGCTCGCGCCAGCCCTCGCCGGTGGGGTGTTCCTTCCAGCCGATCTGGCAATTGGGCAGTGCCGCTTCGATTTCCGCCCGCTGATCGTCGGTCAGATATCCGTCCATGCACATGCGAAACCGCTCAAGGGATGTCAGTCCGTAGAGAGAGGTGAGATCGGTGATATCGTTGTTGCTCAGATTGAGATCGATCAGGTTCGTCAGGTTTGCCAGCGGCGTGATGTCGGTGAACTTGTTGGTGAAGAGCTCCAGATATTCAAGCTGTGTCAGCTCCGCCAGCACGGAGATGTCGCGGATGTCATTGCAGGCCAGGATCAGCACCTTGAGATCCGGCAGATCCCTGAGGAAGCTGATGTCCGTGATGGCGTTGTGCCCTAAATCGAGCGCCTGAAGATGGGTGCAGAATTTGAGCGCGTAGAAATCGCGCGTCTTGTGTTCCGTGTCGCGCCCCGGGGAATGGAGGGTGGAGAAAGCCGTGGCATCGGTGCGCAGCGTATGGTTTCCAAGGCGCACCGTCCATCCGAATTCAATATCGGGAAATTGCTCGGTCAGCCTGTCCATATCGTCATTGGACAGGCGGCTTTCATACATATCCACCCTGGTCACCTGGGGCAGGGCATGAAGCAGGGCTATGAGCTCGTCCACGTCTTTGACCCTGACGGAACCGAAGTCAATCTCGGCGGCCTGCGAGTCCACCGTGATGCCGCAGCCCGTGACGGGCTCGGCCCACGCAAACGGGCACACGAAGAGGAGAGACAGGAGCATCAGGCAGAGGATTGTTTTTTTCATTTGCGCACATGCCTTCCTGCGGACGATATGCCGCTCAGTAGGTGGCCTTGCTCAGGTCAAGCCAGATGGCGGGGCGGACAGCGCCGGACTCGTCATACACGCGGTTGCTGGTGATGGTGCCCACCGTGCGCACGCTCGCGGCGCAGCTTC
Organism: Clostridia bacterium; assembly: GCA_030535375.1. Lineage (GTDB taxonomy): Bacteria > Bacillota > Clostridia > Christensenellales > Aristaeellaceae > Ventricola. The sequence goes on from JAUNJB010000001.1 coordinate 70,656, forward strand.
TGTAGTATCCCGGCGTGCGCAGCCACCACCAGGTGCAGTTGACGCCGTCAAGGGTATACTTTGTGGATTCCCAGGCGCCCTGGGCCAGAGCATAGGCCGTCGGCACGCACAGGCGCGATTCCTGAGTGGGGAAATACTGTTCAACCTCCGCGCGGCTGAGGAAGAAGACGCGGTCGGCCGTATCCGCACCGCCGTAGTTCTGCTTATAGCTCGCGTTTTCGAGCGTCACCTCAACGATGGCCTCCTGCTCCTCGGCGGTGAAGGCCGTGTCGATGAAGTCGCTGTTCAGCCACGCGCGGATGGAAGACTTGGCCCACGTCGGATAAGAGGTTTCCCGCTCGCCGGGGTGATAGTAGCGGCTGTCGATCGCATATTTCGTGAGCAGGAGGGCCTGATTGTCCTGCACGTCCAGCACTACCCACTCAATGGGCTCCATGCCGTTTTGCGCGTCGTTGTCCTGCTCATAGTGTCCATAGGTAACGGCGTCGCCGACATTCAATAAAGCAGCGTCCTTGCCGCTGTCTTCCGCGAACGCGCCAGTGCAGAGCAATGTGACGATCATCAGAGCCGCACACACAGAAATCCACTTTTTCATAAGAATAAAGCCACCTTTCGAGTTCATGGGATTGATACGCAATCCGGAATAATCGCAGACATGGAATCATTTTAACTGAAGGATCAAATGAAAAAAATGATGTTGTTCAATCTTAACGATTTCAATTGTCATACGTGTGATTATAGCATTTTTGATGTCCAAAATCTACCTCTGACGCCGGTTGGCTGAAATTTTCTTCTGCTGATTGGAAAAAATTGGAAAACAGCGCGGGAAGACGCGCGAAAGGCGCCGGACATCGCAGCGGCGGGCCTTGCGGAAAGGAGCCTTAACGGCGCTTTGCCCGGCGTATCCGCCAAATCCCGGGAAATCGAGAATTCCTGCGCCCATGTGCCGTATGATGATCGCATATTGAGCTCAGAATAGGAAAGGAGCAGCATCAGAACCCGGCCAATCCCGTCTTCGAGGTATTCATCATGACGGTGCAAAGGCTGTGATTGCGGATTTCTCCGGTGATCCGACGGGAAAATATGTGCTATAATAGGTCATGCTGACATCTGCCCTCGGGATGGAACGCAGCAAGTGGTGCGTGGATATCCCCGGGCGGAGGAGGAAAACGGGACGGACATGGGCGGGCCGGTTGTCCGCTGTGAATGAATCCATCTTGCGGGAGGAATCCATATGAATCAATCTGAACGCAGAGCGTACCTGATTCGGGCGCTGCTGGAGGAACAGCCGGAGTGCTATCAGGGCGTAACGATGCCGTTGAGCGCGCTTGCGCAGCAAAGGATGCTGCGCGGACTGCTGAATGTGCGCCCGCCCATCCCGGCATCGGAGGAGTTTTTGCGCATTCAGGATGCATACCTGCGGGAGGAGCTTGTAGGAAAAGGCATCACAGATGCGGATGCGCTCCCACAGATCCGGGATGGCATCAGCATCTGGCGCGGCGATATCACGACGCTCAGGTGCGGCGCGATTGTCAATGCGGCAAACAGCGCGCTGCTGGGATGCTTCTATCCGAATCATGGCTGTATCGACAATGCGATCCACACATTTGCCGGCATCCAGCTCAGGCTGGCATGCAAGGAGATTATGGACAGACAGGGACATGAGGAGCTTACCGGGGCAGCCAAGATCACGCCTGCGTTCAATTTGCCAAGCGATTATGTGCTGCACACCGTCGGGCCGATTGTGCGTGGAGCCGTGACCAAGAGGGATGAGGAGCTGCTGGCGTCGTGTTATCGCGCCTGCCTTGATCTTGCGGATCGTGAAGGAGTGCGCAGCGTTGCTTTCTGCTGCATTTCTACCGGGGAGTTTCACTTCCCGAATGAGCTGGCGGCGCACATTGCCGTGAAAACCGTCTGTGAACACGATGCTGTCCGGCGTCGCAGGATCAGGGTGATTTTCAATGTGTTCAAGGAGCAGGACGAGGCAATTTACAGGCGAATTCTTGCGGAAAATTAAATGACGGTGCTGTCGGGTTCAGAATGAACCTGACAGCACCGTTTTGAATATATGAGGGCTTACTCCAGCGGAGCGAGCGTGAGATCTGCGCAGACCTTCATGACTTCCGCGTCAGCGGCGCCGACGGACAGAAGCTCCCACGGAAGGATGTTGTACTTGCGGAACGTCTCCCACAGATCGTTGACTTGATACTGCATGAACAGGTTGCCGTCGGCATCCAGCAGCGTGATGGTTGAGAACTCCGCGCGGCGCAGCGTTCTGAGCACATTCTGGGACAAGCGCATGGTCATGCCCTCGGTGCTGCCGGTATCCAGCCGCAGGGTGAGATTCTTGGTGCCGTC
>JAUNJB010000033.1 GCA_030535375.1 Clostridia bacterium
CAAAAGCGCTCGCTGTGGCGGCAGACGAATTCATATAGCCGATCCAGCTCCTGCGTTTCCGTGACGGCAGGCAGCACAAACGCGGGACGGCAATCCGGCTGCGTCTCAAGCGCGCGCTCCAGCGCTCCGATCCGATAAACCTGCGGCTGCCAGCAGAACACATCCGCGCCGCACGCAAGCAGCCCCGGCGCATCGGCCAGATTCTCTCCCTGCACGATGAGCAATCGCTCCGGCGCGGGCAGCTCGCAGGGCATTTCCCTTCCGGGCATCGCACGGCGAACCACGGCTGCCCGGGCCTGACGCATGGCATCCAGCGCGTCGCGCCTCAGCGCGTTGAGCATGCCGGCCGTCATAAACGCGCCTTCGCCCCGCAGCGTCAAAGACGCAAGCACGTACGGTGTACCGCCTGTCTTTCCGAGCTGCTTCATCGCCATATCCCGGTCAAGCGCGCGCTGCTGCGCGTGCTCCACACAGGCCTTTCCCGTGACGCTGACCACGTGTCCGTCGCCGTCGCAAAGCGTCAGCCTCGGCAATTCGCCCGGCACGGCATCGAGCTGCGCGTCAAGCGGAATGCGCACGCCCTCCCGGGCCATAAGCTCGCGGATTTCCTTCATCTGCATCGCATCCGTCAGACGGTAAACCGCGTCGCCCGGACGGGCCTGCCCCGCCGCGATGCGCACCGTCGCCTCCTGTCCACGGGCCGTCTCGTTTCCCGCGTAGGTCAGGTCGGTTTCCTCGCGGCCGCGCACCTGCAGCCCGTCGCCGTCGTGCAGATCGCGCTCCAGCATCACCTTGGCCAGCGGTCCGCGTGCCGCGGAGATCCTGCCCACACGGATGCCCCAGTGATTGGGGCGCTCCCAGCTCATCAACGCCGCATTGCTTCTGCCCATGGCATAGCCCTCGGTAAATCCGCCGCGGTTAAATACCTGCTTGAGCCCCTCAACGGTCTTTGCATCCGGGTGATACGGCACATGCGCTTCAGCCGCGTCGAGCGCCTCGCGATAGGCGCGCGTGATCACGCCGACATACTCCGGCCGCTTCATGCGCCCCTCGAGCTTAAAGGAATACACCCCCGCGTCGCGCAGCTGCGGCAGGCGGTCGATCAGCATCAGATCCCTTGTGGAGAGCAGATAGCCGCTCGTGCCGTCCTCCAGGGAATACGGCAGCCTGCATGGCTGCGCACAGCGCCCCCGGTTGCCGCTGCGTCCGCCGATCATGCTGGAAAACAGGCACTGCCCGGAGACAGCCACGCACAGCGCACCGTGCGCAAACGCCTCGATCTCCACGCCCGTATCGGCCATCCTGCGCAGTTCGTCAAGCGGGCATTCCCGGGCGGGCACCACGCGGGAAAAGCCAAGCCTCCCCAGCAGGCGTGCTCCCTGCGCATTGTTCACCGTCATCTGCGTGCTGGCGTGCAGCGTCAGTTCCGGGAATCGCTCGCGCGCCACGCGCACCACGCCCATATCCTGCACGAGCACGGCATCCGCGCCCACGCGGCACAGAAGCTCCAGCACATCGCACAGGTCGTCCATCTCGCATTGCTTGACCAGGGTATTCACCGTCACATAGATTTTCTTGCCCCGCTCATGGGCGTAAGCAGCCGCCTCAAACAACCCTTCTTCGTCAAAATTGCCCGCATAGCTGCGCGCGCCAAAGGCCGTATAGCCCAGATATACGGCGTCGGCGCCGCAGGAGATGGCGGCGGTGAGCGCCTCACGATTGCCGGCCGGCGAAAGCAGTTCCATGAACATCCTCCGAAAAAAGGGCGACACAGGGCTTCCCCTCGTGCCGCCGCTGTCATCATTCTTCCTTCTGCCGGGCAGAAAGCTCCCGTATCAGGCGTGTGTTCTCATCCTGGGCGCGAAACAATTCGTCCGCCAGCGTCATCGCCGTGAGCGTGGGCACCATCGTCTCACCCGCACGCGTGGTGATCGCCACCTCGCGCATCTTGCGGTCGACGTAGCGCGCCAGGCGCTGCACCTTTTCCGGCTGCTGGTCGGTGAGCAGCGTATAATCGTGCCCCATCAGGTGGATGACGACCTTGTTTTTCTTCACAGGCGCCTCCGCTCAGCCCCTGCCCTTGATCTTCTCGGCCACATACTGGACGCCGAAGGTCTCCACGCGCACGGACTTCATTTTCTGCTCTTCATGCGGCTTGTCCATCGCATCGCGCGGCACGCTGACAATGGCATCGGCCGTCTCCATTCCCTCGGTCACCTTGCCGAAAGCGGCGTATTGTCCATCCAGATGCGGCGCGTCGGCCACCATGATGAAAAACTGCGAACCGGCCGAGTTGGGCATCATGCTGCGGGCCATCGAGAGCACGCCGCGGGTATGCTTCAGCGGATTGTCAAAGCCGTTGCGCTTAAACTCCCCGCGGATCGAGTAGCCCGGGCCGCCGATTCCCTGCCCCATCGGATCGCCGCCCTGGATCATGAAGCCCGGAATGACGCGGTGAAAGATCACGCCGTCATAAAACCCGCTGTTGGCCAGCTCCACAAAATTGGCCACGCTGTTGGGCGCCACATCCGGATAGAGCTCGCCCTTCATCACCTGTCCGTTTTCCATCTCAATGGTAAAGATCGGATTCATCGTCTTTTCCTCCTCAAAATCTCTATATTGGACTCAATACAAGCGGGGCGCATCCCCGCCTCGCAAGCCGGTTCGTAAGATCCTGCCGGGACTTCAGGGGATCAGCCTTGCCCGGCGCCGCTTGCCAGCGAGAGCATATTGCCGCAGAGCAGCCGCTCCACATCGCTCTCAATCGCGGCGCTTTGCAGCTGGAAACCGGCGCGCGCCAGGGGCAAATACGCCCCGCACAACGCGGCGATGATCTCCTCGCGCGCGGCAATCCAGCCGCCAAGCATCATTTCGGGCAGCGCCGCCCCGCTGGCATACGGCACGAAGCGCGTGCCCAGCCTGGAAAGCGCCATCCCGATGTGGGAAGTATCCACGAGCCGCACAAGCATGCGCGGCCTCGTCGCGGCCGTCTCGATCAGACGGCGTTCCGCCTCGGGAACGGACCACACAAGCGCGCGCACGTCCGTGAACTCATCCATCAATTGCGCAAACGCGTCGATTTCCACCGCGTCGCGCAGGCAGATATGCAGCGCGCAGCCCGTATCCTCGCACAGAGGCATCATGCAGTAGCGCAGCGCCTGCTCGTCATATACCGGAAGCATCACATGACGCGCGCCGGCTGCCGCAGCAGCATCGGCCAGCATCCGCGCCGCCCCCTGATAATCCACGCCGTATCGGCTGGGCGCAAACCCGTCCTCCTCTGCGACGATCAGCGCGGAAAGGCGGTCATCCGCAAACTGCACGTCCGCCGCTTTGGACGCAGGCACGCGCACCAGCACCTGCCTGGCATGCATGGCGTCGAGCACTTCACGAAGATAGGCGTCCCGTTCATAGCTTCTCTGGAGCTCCTGCGCGCGATTGAGGTCGTGCACGGGCAATTCCATCGCATCGAGCGCGGCAAACACCGCCGCTGCCTCCGCGCCAAGCAGCGTGCCATCCGCGAGCATGCGCCGCATGGCCTCCTCCGGAGGGAACGCGGGCACACGGAGCGCATCAAGCAATGCCTCCACGCCCATCTCTCCGCCCGACACGTCAAAATCGAGCGACGCTTCCACGACATCCGCGCGCCGGACGATCCGCTTTACACAGCGCCGGAGCTCCTGTTTATCGCTGATGATCATGGCCGCCCTCACTTTCCGCCGCACGCCGCGCCTTTTCGGCAAAGGCCGCGCGCTTGCGTTCCACCATTTCATCCACGCGGCCGATATACTGCTCGATATTGGCTATATTCGGTGCGCGCAGGATCTTTTCCTCTTGACGCATGACACATTTTGATATTCCGCCCGCGCCCAGCGCCAGCACGCTGGTCGTTTCCTCCATATTGTCGATGTTGTACCGGCAAAATCTTCCGGGCTTCGCGTATCCAACGTTTTCCATGTTTTCAGCCATGTACTTCTGGCGATACAGGTAGTACGCCTGCATCCCCATCGCATGCGCCGTCTCGCGTCCGAGCGCCACCATGCGCGCCACATCCTGCTCGGACTGGCGGTATCCCTGCTCATGCAGGCGGGACGAGCGTTTGATCGCCAGGGTGTGCACAGTCAGGCTGTCGGGCGAAAGCGCGCACACGCGCTCCAGCGTATAGGCGAACATCCCGTAATCCTCGCCGGGCAGCGCCGCGATGACGTCCATATTGATGTCGTCAAACCCAAGGCTCCGCGCCAGCTGATAGCAGTCGATGGTCTGCTGCGCGGTATGCGCCCGGCCGATTCGCACGAGCGTCTCATCGTTCATCGTCTGCGGGTTGATGCTGATGCGCGTGACCGGATGATCGCGCAGCATCGCAAGCTTTTCGCGGTCGAGCGTGTCCGGCCGGCCGGCCTCGACGGTGACTTCTTCCAGCGTTCCAAAGCGGCGCTCAATCTGCGCAAGCAGGCCGTCCAGCTGCCAGGTTGTCAGGCTGCTGGGCGTGCCCCCGCCGAGATAACCGACGCGGATATCAAGGCCCATCTCGCGCGCCATATCGGCGCAAGCGTCGATTTCGCGGGACAGAGCCGCCAGATACGGCTCCACCAGCGCGCCGCTGCCGATCTCTCCCGAGGAAAACGAGCAGTACGCGCAGCGTGTCGTGCAAAACGGGATGCCGACGTACAGATCACAGGCATTCCACGCCCTCTCGATCAGGCCGCTTTGCGCTGTGATGATCTCATCGAGCACATCGAGCTTCTCCTGCGACAAATCGAACAGCTCCGCAAGCGATTCACGGGCCTGTACGCGCATCTTGCCCATTTCCAGCTGCTGATAATAAAGCCGCGTCGGACGGATGCCGGTCAGCGAGCCCCAAGCGGGCTGCCTGCCGGTATAAGCCTTGAGCAGCTGATAACAGCAGCGCTTGATCAGCCGCTTGAGCTGCCGCTTCTCCTCAAGCGCTCCCGCCTGCGGCGGCGGAATCCTTCCCCGCAGGACGTCACAGCGTGCCGCCGGCCCCCCGGATATCGCAAAGGACTCTATCCAGTACGCGCCTTTCACCTCATGGCCATGCGTAAGCTCGGCGTCGTGCACCTCGTCCCGCGTCACCGCCGCGCCCTCGCCATAGAACAGGCGCACGACATCGGCGATATCGTTGGCGAACTGCGGCAGGGGCGTGTCAATGGCGATCTTCACGCGTTTATCCCCCGCTCCCACGCGATCTTGGTCTTCATGCCGTGACCGGGATAGGCAATCACCGCGCCGTCAAGCTTCATCAGCCGCGCGAGCGACGCCTGCATCTCCCGCATATCGCCGCCCGGCAAATCGACGCGTCCATAGCTTCTGTAAAACAGCGTATCCCCGCAGAAGAGCACGTTGTCCGCCGCGTAGCAGACGCCGCCCGGCGTATGGCCCGGCGTGTGCAGCACGGCAAATGTCAGCCCCGCCTCGCGCACCGTGTCCCCCTCATGAAGCAGCACATCCGCATCCGGCAGCACCAGCGTCTCATTGATCACGCCGGAGAGATTAAGCCCCGGATTTTTGAGTGCGGGCGCGTCAAGCTCATGCACATACAGCCTCGCCCCCCGCTCAAGCCAGGGCGCGGCGAAAAGCATATGGTCAAAGTGCGCGTGCGTGAGCAGCACGGCCACCGCCTTTCTTCCGCCTACGGCCTCCTGGACGGACGTCACCTCCGCGCCGGGATCGATCAGCACGCACTCCTCTCCGCCCTCCGGGCCCACCACATAGGTATTGACGTCCAGCGGACCGCCCACGACGGTGCGGATATCCATTTCCATCAAAACGTCCTCCTCGAGTCGATCAAAAGCGTCACCGGGCCATCGTTGACGAGCGAAACCTTCATATCCGTCTGGAAGATGCCGGTTTCCACATGGATGCCCGCCTCGCGCAGCCCGGCGCAGTATGCGTCATACATCGGCACGGCGAGCTCCGGTCTCGCAGCGCGAATGAAGCTGGGACGGCGCCCGCGGCGAACGTCGCCATGCAGCGTAAACTGGGAAATCGCCAGAATCTCCCCGCCCGCCTCGAGGATCGAACGGTTCATCTTTCCCGCATCATCCTCGAAAACGCGCAGGTTCACCGTCTTATCCACGCAATAGCGCACATCCTCTTCGGTGTCGCCGTCCTCCACGCCGCACAGCACCATGAAGCCCGGGCCAATCCTGCCGACCTCCTGTCCGTCCACACGGACGCCGGATTCCAGCACTCTCTGTATCACCAGTCGCATCGCAATCCACCTCTTTCCGTTCCGCCGTCCGTACATCACGTCCCGCATCCGCGGGGTCAGACGCGGAAAATCTCAATTGTATCCTGCCGCTTGGCGATCTGCTTGATCACCCAGTCGAGCTCCTGTTTGTTGGCAACCTGCAGCGTCAGCTCAATGGTGCAGGTCTGGTTGCTGTTCACCCTCGCGTTGAGCGCGCAGACCGTCACCTTTTGAGCGGAAAGATAGCTCATCAGATCGGCCAGCAGGTTGTGCCTGTCGGCAGCCAGGATCTGAATCGAGCCATTATAGGAGGTATTTGTGGTCTCGGACCACTCCGCCTCCACCCAGCGCGCGGGATCGTGGGAGGCGTTCACGTTCATGCATTCCTTTGAATGGATGGTCACGCCGCGCCCTCGCGTGATATAGCCGATGATCTCATCGCCCGGCAGCGGCGTGCAGCACTTGGCAAAATGCACCTGGCAGCCCGGCAGGCCCGCGACCATGATGCCCATGTCGTTTTTGGAGGCATGACCGCCTGCGCGGGCATGCGGGTTCTCCTCCGGCACGCGGGGCATCACGGGCACGAGCGGCTTCTCGTGGCTCTTTTGCTCCTCGCGCAGGCGCGTGACCACCTGGGCCGCCGTGATTCCGCCGCAGCCCACGGCTGCGTACATGTCGTCGACATCCGCAAACGAATACTTGCGAAGAATCGGCTCCAGATACTCCGCCTTGAGCAGCGGGGGCAGCGCTCCGCCCTGGCGCTTGGCCTCATAGTCGAGCATCTGCTTGCCGTTGGCGATATTCTCGTCCTTGAGCTCCTTTTTGTAAAACTGGCGGATCTTCGCCTTGGCCTGTGAGGTCTTGACGATCTTCAGCCAGTCCCTGCTGGGGCCCTTGCTGTTCTGCTGAGTGATGATCTCCACAAAGTCGCCGGTGCTCAGCGGCGTATCCAGCGTGACGATGCGCCCGTTGACCTTTGCGCCCACGCACTTGTTTCCAACTGCGCTGTGGATGCGATAGGCAAAGTCGATGGGCGTCGCGCCCTTGGGCAAATCGACGATCTCACCCTTGGGCGTAAAGACGAAGATTTCATCGCTGAACAGGTCGACCTTGAGCGACTTGATGAATTCCTCGGAATCACGCGTATCGTTCTGCCAGTCGAGAATCTGCCGCAGCCAGTAGAGCTTGTTGTCAAGCGCGTCGGCGACCTGCTTCCCTTCCTTATAACGCCAATGCGCAGCGATGCCGTATTCCGCGATGCGGTGCATCTCGTAGGTGCGGATCTGCACCTCGAAGGGCATGCCGTTTTCCCCTACGACCGTCGTGTGAAGGGACTGATACATATTGGGCTTGGGCATGGAGATGTAATCCTTGAAGCGATTGGGGATCTGCTTCCACAGCGTGTGGACGATGCCCAGCACCGCATAGCAATCCTGCACCGTATCTACCAGCACGCGGATGGCGATCAAATCAAATATCTGCTCAAACGGCTTGTGCTGGAGCACCATCTTGCGGTAGATGCTGTAAAAGTGCTTGGGCCGTCCGTCGATCTCGTAGTGGACGTTCATCTCCTTGATCTTGTCGCTGAGCGTGTTGATCACGGCACGGATGTTGGCCTCTCGCTCCGCGCGCTTCATGCCGACCTTCACGATCAGGTTCTGATAGCCCTCGGGATCGAGATAACGCAGGCAGAGATCCTCAAGCTCCTGCTTAATTTTATAGACGCCCAGGCGGTGGGCCAGCGGCGCATAGATATCCAGCGTCTCCTGCGCGATGCGCTTCTGGCTCTCCGGCGGCTGGGATTTGAGCGTGCGCATGTTATGCGTGCGGTCCGCCAGCTTGATGAGCACGACGCGGATATCCTTGCTCATCGCCAGGATCATCTTTCGGATGGACTCCGCCTGCTGCTCCACGCGGGAGGAAAAATCGAGCCGCTTGAGCTTGGTCACGCCGTCCACCAGCAGCGCAACCTCCTGCCCGAATTCCTTCTCGATGACCTCAAGCGTCACATTCTCGCAGTCCTCAACGGTATCGTGCAGAAGGCCGGCGGCTATTGTCGGCGCATCGAGCATCAGCTTCGCCAGAATCCCCGCGACAGTCAGCGGATGCGTAAAATACGGCTCGCCGGACTTACGGCGCTGTCCCTCGTGCGCCTGCTCGGCAAAGTGATACGCCTTCTCCACCAGCTGCACATTGGCCTCCGGGTGATATTTCACCAGCGTGCCAACCAGCTCATCCAGATTCCTGCATTCGTCCTGCGTCAAACCATATCCCCCCTCGCGGTTATCCCCTCATGGCGATCAATCTGCTGCGCAGGCGGCTGTCCTCGAGCGACACGCGTCCGCTCGGTATCAGCCTGTAGCACAGCGGCGCCTGCGTAAACTCAATAAGCCCCAGCTCGCGGAACACCTCAAGCGAGCAAAGCACCATGCTCTCGCTCATTCCCGTCTCCAGCGCCAGCAGATTCATCGTATATTCCATCTTTTCCCTCTGGCGCAGCACGCGGAACAGCGCGCGCAGCGCGTCATCCGACGGCAGCAGCCTGCGAGCGGCATTGGCCGCGTGATTGGCCATATCGGTCACCTCAATCACTCGCGCGTCCGGAAAACGCGCCATCGCCCGCGCACGCTCCCCCTCGCTGAGGAAGCCGTCGAGCGCCACAATGGCGCGCGGATTGCAGGAAAGCCTCTCCCAATCGGGCGCCATCACCAGCGTGTTAAAGCTTCGGATGTCATCGAGCATATGCATCGCGTAATCTATCTGTGCGCGCAGAATAGCCAGATGGATGTTGATCATCTTGAGCGCCGAAACGGTATGCACACACAGGAGCGTTCCCTGATATGCCGTCAGCAATTCCCCGGCGAGCACCTGCTTGGCCTCCTCCATGGTCATGCGCTCCTCAGCGCGCGGGGCTTCCCCCTCCATGGAAAGGGCGCGGAGCATCGCCGCGTCGATCTCCCCTTCGCGCCGCACGCACTCGGACAAAAACGCCTTCCCGGGCATATACGCCTGAAACTGGCGCAGCTCGCACTGGACGCTGCGGCGGTCCTGCCACTGATTGATCGACAGGCCGAGCACAGCCTCAATCACCTCGGGCATGGCCTTTGCGCGCTCCCCCATGCGAAAACCGATGGCATTCCGCATCTCGCTGCCCTGGGACAGCCGCATGCGCAGATGCGCGCCATCCTTGCCGATCGCGCGCACATCCGTCGTGTGCACGCCGCGCACACAGAATACCGGCGCGGGATTGCCAAAGCCGGTGGGCTGCATCGCGGAAAATGCCTCGACAAGCTCCTCCGTCACCTCGGGCAGCTCAAGCTCCAGATCGAATTCCTCCGTCGGGATGAACGCCTCCGGCTCGGATTGCTCCGCAATGGCTGCGGACAAGCGCCGCTTGAACGCGTCGACATTCTTCTTTTCTATGGTCAGCCCCGCAGCCTGCGCGTGACCGCCGAAACGGACGAACAGATCGCGGCACGAGGACAGCGCCTGATGGATGTTGACGCCCGGAATCGAGCGCGCCGAGCCGACGCAGACATCCCCGTCCTGCGCCAGCAAAATGCTGGGCCACTTGTACTTTTCCACCAAGCGCGACGCAGCCAGGCCGATCACGCCGGGATTCCATCCCTCGCCGCAGACGACGATCGCCCGATCGCTCCTGAAATCGATCTCCCGGCGCGTCAGCTCATCCGCCTGCGCGAAGATATCCATCTCCAATTCACGCCGCTTGGTGTTGTCCTGATCGAGCTCCGAGGCGATCTCCCGCGCGGTATCGAGCCTGCGGGTCGTCAGCAGCTCCACGCCGCGCGAGGCCAGCGCCAGCCGCCCGCCCGCATTGATGCGCGGCGCCATGCGGAAGGCGACATCCGAAGCAGAAACATTCTTGCCGTCCACGCCCGCGGATTCCATCAGCGCAATCAGGCCGGGGCGCTGCGTCGCTGCCATGGCGCGAAGGCCATAGGTCACGATCACCCGGTTTTCGTCAAGCAGCGGCACGATATCCGCAATGGTCGCCAGCGCGGCAAGCTCCCACAGCGGCTCGATGGCCTCCATGCCGCCCATCGCCTGTACGATCTTGAACGCCACGCCCGCGCCGCAAAGCCGCCTGAACGGGTAATCGCCCATCAGCGGATTGAGCACGGCCTCGCATTCGGGCAGCTGCGGCCCCAGCTGGTGATGATCCGTCACAATCACGCGCATGCCAAGCTCACGCGCACGCGCGACCTCCGCCGGGCAGGTAATGCCGCAGTCCACCGTGATCAGCAGCCTGGCATGTCCCGCAATCTGCTCCACCGCGGCCATATTGAGTCCGTATCCTTCTCCGTGTCGGTCCGGAATGTAAAAGCCGACCTTTGCCCCCTGCTTTCTCAGGTATGTCAGCAGAATCGCCGTGGCTGTCACGCCGTCCACGTCATAATCGCCGAAGACGACGATCTCCTCGCCCTTGGCAATGGAATCGCGAATGACCGCAACAGCCCTGTCCATGTCCTGCATGAGCATCGGATCATACAGGTCTTCCTTCCTTGGATGCAGATACTTTTCGGCCTTCCGGGGCGTGTCGATCCCCCGGTCGAGCATCAGCTCCAGCAGCCTGCGCGGCACGCCGAGCGCCTCCATCTCCGGCGAGACGGTGCGCTCCTCCTGCAGCTTGGGCACAAACCTGAGCATATTGCGGCCTCCTTTCCCCTTCGCTTGGCCATAGCCATACCGGTCACGGCCATGGCCAAACGAAGAATCGCGAAAAATAGAGCGTAAGGGCGGGTCAAACCGCCCGCCCTTACGATGAAATCGCTTACGCCTTCTTGGCCTTCTTATGCGCGGCGCGCATATCCATCAGGCCCGCCCAGACGTAGCCGTTGATCAGGTTCGCGGAGTAGGTGCCCGCGATGATGCCGATGATCAGCGGCAGGGCAAACTGCTTGATCGCGTCGACACCCAGCACATACAGGGTGACGATGGTCAGCAGTGTGGTGATGGTGGTATTGAGCGTGCGCGGGAGGGACTCTGCGACGGAAATGTTCACGATCTCCTCACGGGCTTTCTGGCGCACACCCGCCTTGTGCGAATTCTCGCGGATACGGTCAAAGATGATGATGGTGTTGTTGATCGAATATCCGACGATGGTCAGCAGCGCGGCGATGAACGTCGTCTCCACGCGAATGAAGCCGCTGAGGATGACCGTGAAGGAAATCATGATCGCCACGTCATGCACCAGGCCGATGACGGCCGCCAGACCGGAATAGAAGTCAAACCGGATCGCGATGTAGATCAGCATCAGCACCGCCGCAAAGCTCACGCTCTTGATGGCGTTGTTGATCAGATCACGGCCGGCGACGGCGCCGACGCGGGAGATATCCACGTACGCGATGTCGGGATACTTTTCGGAGAGCGCCTCCTCGAGCGCGTCGCGCAGGTCGTCGGTATTCTCCTGATCGCTGATGCGGATCTGCACCTGCGTGCTCTCCTCGCCCGTCTTGGCAATCTGCGCATCGGAGATGCCATTCTGGGACAGCGCATCCTCGACGTCCGCCACATCAAACTCCGCGCCCATGCTGTAGGTCATCAGCGTGCCGCCGGTGAAATCGATGCCCAGGTTCATGCCATGGCCGGTAAACGTCAGCACCAGCGCGATGACCATGATGGCGATGGAGACCGCCGCGCACGGCTTCAGGTGATTCTTCATTTCGAATTTCATGTTCATTCCCTCCTCACCTTATCGCACGTAGAGCTTCTGGTTCTTAATGCCCAGGTCAGCGAAAATATCAAGCAGCTTGTGGGTGACAAACACGGCGGTGAACATCGAGGTGGCCACGCCGATGCCCAGCGTCAGCGCGAAGCCGCGGATGGTGCCGGTGCCAAAGGCATAGAGCACGACCGCCGCGATGATGGTGGTGATGTTCGCGTCGATGATCGCGGAGAGCGCATTGGAGAAGCCCTTCTTGATCGAGGAGGCGAGCGGGCGGCCGATGGCCACCTCCTCACGGATGCGCTCAAAGATGACAACATTCGCGTCAACAGCCATGCCGATGCCCAGAATGATGCCGGCCACGCCCGGAAGCGTGAGCTGCGCGCCGGTGAGCGCCAGCAGCAGCACGACGATCATGATATACACGGTCAGGGCGATGTCCGCCACCACGCCGCACAGACGATAGCGGAAAATCATGAAGATCATGACCAGCGCCACGCCGATGATGCCGGCCTGGATCGCGCGATCAAGCGCTTCGACGCCCAGGGTCGCGGAGATGGCGCTGACTTCAAGCTGGGTCAGGTTCAGCGGCAGCGCGCCGGAAAGAATCAGCGTGGAGAGGTTCTTGACCTCATCCGTGGTGAAGTTCGGGCTGGTGATCTCGCCGCGTCCGCCCGCGATGACGGAATTGACCGTCGCGGTGGAAATCGTCTCGCCGTCCAGCGTGATGGAGATGGTCTTGCCCAGGTTGGCGGCAGTCGCCTCGGCGAAAATCTTGGCGCCTTCATCATTCAGCTCGAAAGCGACGCACGGACGGCCATTCTCGTCCTGAGCGGCCTGCGCGTTCTTGACCATGGAGCCTTCCATGATGTTGTTGCCGTCCTCATCGACGAAGTAGAGCTGCGCCGGCGTGCCTATGATGCGCAGGATTTCGTTCGGATCGGAGACATTCGGGATCTCCACGCGGATGCGGTCCGTTCCCTGACGGGTGACGGTCGCCTCGGTGAAGCCCTGACGGGTGAGGCGGCTGGTCAGGATGCCGACGGTGGAGCTCATCTTCGTCTCAAACTCGTCGCTTCCGTCGTCCTCCGCCTGATAGACGGTGTAGACGCCGCCGCGCAGATCAAGGCCGAGGCTGATGGCCTCTCCCCAGGGCTTGAGATAGTTGATCATCGTGCCCTTGCCCACGCCAAACAGCGCCACATATGCCGCAACGGCAACGACGATCAGGATGGCGACCAGCGACACGACCGCGCGGGTGCGCGGATTCTTCGGCTTCGCGTTCTTGTTAGCCATAATGCTTTCCTCTCTTTTCCATGTGTTTTTGCTCGACCGGATTCCCATGATGGCGCTATGCGAACCCGTCACCCAGCGCAAACGCGCGGTACACCGTGTGCAGATAGCTGCGATGGCCGAGCACGTTGCCATTGGCATCCGTGCGCAGCACGACGGTTCTGTCAAGCCCGAGGTGAACGGATGCATGCACGGCCTGCGCCTGCCGCTCATCCTGCTGCTCGCGAACGGCCGCGCCGTCCGTCTGCGCGCCGGGCGCGGGCGCGCTCACCAGCGCCGCATGTACGGCCGCCGGGGGAAGCGCGCCTGAATTCTCATCCCGGCCGATCAGGCGAGGCGCGCCGGCGAGCAAAAGGCAGGCAAACACGACCAGCAGGCCGATCATAAAGCCCGTTCCACAAAAGCCTTGCATCTCCCTGCGGACCATCGCGCTCCCTCCCTTCAGCTTTCACAAGGATAAGAAAACCCATATTCAATGCATATCCTCAATTATATGCATAAAACCGCATCACGTCAAGATTTCCTCGCGTGAAACGCGAAGAAGAACGAAAAAAATCTGCCGTTTTCCTTCAGGAATCCGGCAGATTCATGCAAAATCAGACAGCGCCGCAGCTCAGCGCGCCAAACGCAGCTCAAGCGCGCGGGTCAGGATGTGCTCCGCCGCCTCCTCCTTGGTCATCAGCGGCAGCTCCCGCTCGCCCTCCCGCGTGATCAGCGTGACGATGTTGGTATCCACATCAAAGCCCGCGCCGGGTTTCGTCACATCGTTGGCGACGATCATATCAAGGCTCTTACGCACAAGCTTATCCCGCGCATGCGCCGTCACGTCGTTTGTCTCCGCGGCAAAGCCCACGAAGACCTGCCCCTCCCGCTTGGCCCTGCCCAGCGTGGCCGCGACATCCGGGTTTTCGATGAGGCGCAAAACCAGCTCCTCACCGCCCCGCTTCTTGATCTTCTGCGGAGCGATTTCCTTCGCCCGGTAATCCGCGGGCGCGGCGGCCTGGATGAGGATATCCTGCTCCGGCGCGCATTCCATGGCACGGTCGAGCAGCTCCTGCGTCGTCGTAAACCGGACGAGCCTGACGCCCTGCGGCGCCGCGATGGACACCGGGCCGGAAAGCAGCGTCACCTGGGCGCCCCGCTGGGCCGCGGCCCGCGCGATGGCGTATCCCATCTTGCCGGAGGATCGGTTGGAGACGTAGCGCACAGGATCGAGCGCCTCGCGGGAGGGCCCCGCCGTGACCATCACGCGCAGCCCCTCCATATCCCGCCGCGCGCGCAGCACGTCAAGCGCGCGCTGCGCGATCACGGCCACATCCTCCAGCTTTCCCGCGCCGCTGTCGCCGCAGGCCAGGTGTCCCGTCGCCGGCGCGACCACATGCACGCCGCGCGCGATGAGCGTTGCAATATTCTGCTGGGTAGCGGGGTTTTCCCACATGCCGGTATTCATCGCCGGCGCGATCATCACCGGAGCACGCGTAGCCATGACGGTGGTGGAGAGCATATCGTCCGCGATGCCGCAGGCCATCTTTCCAATGATATTGGCCGTAGCCGGCGCAATCAGGAACAGATCCGCCCGCTTGGCAAGCGAGATATGCTCCACCTCCCACGTCGCGGGCCGCTCAAACGTATCCACGGCCACGGGATGGCCGGAGAGCGTTTCAAACGTGAGCGGCGCGACAAAGCGGCATGCGTTCCCGGTCATCACCACAAACACATCCATGCCCTGCTTCTGCAGCAGACGGAGGATTTCGCACGCCTTATACGCAGCGATGCCCCCGGTCACGCCGAGGACAACGCACTTTTTTTCACTTGACATCGATTTCAGGGGAACGCTCATAGGTGATCAAGCCGCGGTTGACCTCATCAATCGCGATGGAGACGGGCATATTCTCCTTATCCTTGGCGTCAATCAGCGGCGGAATGCCATCCACCAGCTGACGCGCGCGCTTGGAAACCTCGACGACGAGCGTATAGCGGCAGTCGGCCTTTTCAAGAAGGTTCAAAATAGTGGGATTGGTCATCGACATACGAAACTCCTCCTCTTTATTCCTCGCCAGCCGGCGAATCACACTGCATATGTCAATTGGGATATGCTTTCTGCGTCTGATCCAGATACACGCGGCGCAGCTGCCGGTAAGCCTGCTCCAGATCCCCGCCGTTGACGATCTGATAATCATAGGACTGCGCGCAGGCGATCTCCCTGCCGGACGCGGCCAGCCGCTCACGAATCTTCTCCTCGGTCTCGGTGCCGCGCCCGCGCAGGCGATGCTCCAGCTCCTCGATGCTCGGAGGCAGAATAAAGACGCTCACGCTCTCGGGCATGCTCTCCTTGACCTGCGCGGCGCCCTGCACCTCAATCTCCAGCAGCACGTTGATCCCCTGGTCAAGCAGGCTCATCACATAGGATTTGGGCGTGCCATACAGATTGCCCGCAAACTGCGCGTGTTCCAGAAAGTCATTATTCGCTATCCGTTTTTCAAATTCCTGCCTGGTAACAAAAAAGTAGTCCTTGCCGTCGACCTCACCCTCGCGCGGTGCGCGCGTGGTGGCGGAGACGGAATACGCGATCTGCCCTGCGAATTCCTCAAACAGCTTGGCCTTCAGCGTGCCCTTGCCCACGCCGGACGGACCGGAGAAGACAAACAGCACGCCTTTCTTTTGTGCCTGCATTACGGCTCTTCCTCCTCCACAATCGTGGTGTTATCCTTGATGTCGAAGCGGTGCGCGATCGTCTCCGGCTGCACGGCCGAAAGAATGACGTGGTCGCTGTCGGAGATGATCACCGCGCGCGTCCTGCGCCCATATGTCGCATCGATCAGCCGGCGCTCCTCCTTCGCCTCCTGAATGGTGCGTTTGACCGGAGCGGAATCCGGGCCGATGATGGCAATGATACGGCTTGAGGAAATGAAATTGCCGTAACCGACGTTGATGAGCTTGATATCCACGTTTATCCTCCTGGGTGTCACTCGACGTTCTGCACCTGCTCGCGCAGCTTCTCGATCTCGCCTTTGGCCTCCACGACGAGCTGTGCGATGGCGGTATCCGATGCCTTGGAGCCGATGGTGTTCACCTCACGGTTGAGCTCCTGCACGAGGAAGTCGAGCTTGCGGCCCGCAGGCTCCGCGATATCGGCTGTCGAGCGAATCTGTCCCGTGTGGCTGAGCAGGCGCACAAGCTCCTCGTCAATCGCCGCACGGTCGGCAAAAATCGCCACCTCGGTGATCAGCCTCGCCTCGTCGATCTCCCCATCCGTGAGCGCGGCGATGCGCTGATGCAGCCTGTCCCTGTAATCGGAGACGACCAGCGGCGCGCGCTGCGCAATCTGTGCCCGAATTGCCTCGATATGCGAAACCTTTTCAAGGATATCCAGGCGCATGCTCGCGCCCTCGTCTTCGCGCATGGCGACCAGCGCGTCAAGCGAGCCGGAAAGCGCATCCTCAAACAGGCTTCGCACCGCCTGCTGATCCTCCTCACGCTCCTGCACGGTCAGCACGTCGGGCAGGCGGGCGTAATCCGCCAGGGCGATATCCTTCTCCCGGCCGAGCACGCCGCCCAGCTCCCCCAGGGCCCTTTGATACGCCGAGGCCAGCGCGGTATCCACCCGAACCTCGCGGGCATCCTGCCGGTGATTCACGTAGCTGATGAACACATCGACATGTCCGCGCGCGACACGCGCGCCGATGCCCTTGCGCACCGCGTCGTCAAGAAACGACAGCGGACGCGGCAGTCTGTACGAAATATCCAGAAACCGGTGATTGACGCTCTTGAGCTCGACGGTCATCTCGCGGCCATCCCTCTCCAGCTGGCACCGGCCGTATCCGGTCATGCTTCTCACAGCACGCTCACTCCTTTGCAGGTATAGGCTGTATTATACCACGGTGGAAAGAAAAAGGAAAGTCCCTCTCAGTCAGATTCTTCCGTTTTCCCCTCCGCGATCAGGCGCAGAAATTCCTCCTCATCCATGATGCGCACGCCGAGCGAGCGCGCCTTCTCCAGCTTGCTGCCTGCGCTCTCGCCCGCGAGCACGACGCTCGTCTTTTTCGATACGCTCGACGCCGCCTTGCCGCCGTTTTGGCGGATCAGCTCCTCGGCCTGCGCGCGCGTGAGCGTGGGCAGCGTGCCCGTCAGCACAAACGTCATCCCCGCAAAGAGCGTGCCCACATCCTGCTGCTGACGGACTGTGGGACGCACGCCGTAGGCAAGCAGGCGCGTGACGAACGCCCGATTCTCCTCCTGCGAGAAAAAGTCGGTGATCGAGCCGGCGACAATTCCACCCACATCCTCGATGCCCACCAACTCCTCCTGCCCGGCGTCCATCAGTGCCTCCAAAGAGCCAAAGTGCGCCATCAAATCGCGCGCGGTCTTCTTCCCGATGTTCGGGATGCCGATGGCAAACAGGAATGCGTCAAGCTCGCAGTCCTTGCTCTTTTCAAGCTCAGAGAGCAGCTTATCCGCCTTCCTGACGCCGAAGCCCTTGAGCGCCACCATACGCTCCTTTTCAAGCGTGTAGAGATCCGCCGCCGAGCGCACGCCCAGCTGGTCGTAGAACAGCTCCGCCGTCTTCTCGCTGAACGCTTCGATGTCCATGCCCTGGCGGGAGGCGAAATGCGCCATCCTCGCGATGGCCTGCGGGCGGCAGCTCTGCCTGTTCAGGCAGAAGATGTGCGCGCCGCGCTGGGTCAGCTCCCCGCCGCAGGCCGGGCAGCGCGCGGGCGGCACGATGTCCGTCTCCGGGGCTTCGCCCTCGCCTTCCCATACAACGCCCATGATCTCCGGGATCACGTCGTTGGAGCGGCGCACCCAGACCTCGCTGCCGATGCGCACGCGCTTGCGGCAGATATCCGCATAGTTGTTGAGCGTCGCGCGCTTCACCGTCACGCCGCAGATGTCCACCGGCTCAAGATGCGCCAGCGGCGTCAGCTTGCCCGTGCGGCCCAGCTCCCAGGTGACATCCTCCAGCCTGGTGACCGTCTCCTGCGCCGGGAACTTGAAGGCCACCGACCAGCGCGGAAACTTGTCCGTCGTGCCCAGCACCTCGCGGGTGCGCATGTCGGTGAGCTTGATCGTCGCGCCGTCGATCAGGAAGTCGAGCGACTCGCGCCGCGCCTCGACGTCGTGCACGAGCGCTATGGCCTCCTCGATGGTGTCCGCATACTCCACGTATGGGCTGACGGTCAGACCGTTCTCCCGCAAAAAATCCAGCATCTCCGCCTGCGTCTCAAACGCACGGCCCTCGATATAGCCCACCTGATAGAAAAACGCATCCAGACGGCGGCTTGCCGTCACCTTGGGATCGAGATTCCGCAGCGCACCCGCTGCGGCATTGCGCGCGTTTTTGAGCGGCTCGTCCGCCGTCTCGTTATACGCCTTGAGCGTGGACAGGCGCATCAGGCATTCGCCGTCCACCTCCATCTTGCCCTGAAAGGGGATCGTCAGCGGGATGGTGCGGATGGTCATCGCCTGGGGCAGGATGGCCTCGCCCACTTCGCCGTTGCCGCGCGTCGCCGCCTGAACGAGTCGTCCCCCCTCGTAGGTGAGATTGAGTGTCAGGCCGTCGAGCTTGTACTCCACGCTGTACGTGTTTTCCGGCAGGCCGCC
Source organism: Clostridia bacterium (assembly GCA_030535375.1). Classification (GTDB taxonomy): domain Bacteria; phylum Bacillota; class Clostridia; order Christensenellales; family Aristaeellaceae; genus Ventricola. The sequence goes on from JAUNJB010000033.1 coordinate 18,795, forward strand.
CGCCTCGGCGGTCTGCTTCGCCGCGCGCTGTGCCCACGCGAGAATCTCCTCCTCGCTCTGGGCCTTATCCATGCTCCAGAGCCGCGCGATGTGGCGGTGCTGCTCAAACCCCTCCATCACCTCGCCGCCCACGCGATGCGTCGGAGAATCGGGCAGGCGCTCGCCGGCCGCCTCCTCCAGCGCGCGCAGCTCGGCATACATCGCGTCCCACTCATCGTCGGACATCACGCTTTTATTCTGCTCGTAATACGCCTTCGATGCCGCGTTCAGCCTGTCCACCAGCTCGCGCATGCGGTCCTTCATGCGTCATCCCTCCGTCTTGATAATCGGCGCGATGGACAGGGCAAACTCCTTGACGCCCACGCGCGTATCGTCAAATCTGATCATGATCCTGGCATCCGCGCCGCTGCCGCTGACGCGCACGACGGCGCCCTTGCCAAACTTCCTGTGCAGCACGTGGTCGCCCGCCGCAAACAGCGAGGGGCGCTGCGCCTCGTGCGCCGCGGAGGCAACTACCTTGGGCGCTTCCTTCACGGCGCCCATGCCGCGCTGCACGCCCTGCACCGTCGCCCCGCCGACGCGCTCGCTCGCGCCCATGCCCGCGCCGGAGCCGCGGCTCCAGCTGGCAAAGCTCTGCCGCTGGCCGCCGGGCATCCGCGCGCTGAACTGCGTGCGCGGCTTCCAGCCATCCGCACCCTGCTGCGCATCGTCCCTGCGCGCAAACGTGCTGCCCTTGCTCCATGCAGGCTGCTGCCACTGGCCGCCCGTCCATCCGCTTCGGCGCTCCGCGCCAAAGCCGCCGCGCCTTTCCTGTATCTGCGAAACATCCTCAAGGACGCGAACCGGGATATCGTCGATAAACCGGGAACGCTCGTTGAACTGCATCTGATTGTAGAGCATGCGCCGTGACGCGTGCGACAGGTACAGCCGCTCCCGCGCGCGCGTGATGCCCACATAGCAAAGCCTGCGCTCCTCCTCCATGCGCTGCGGATCATCGCGGCTGCGCATCGACGGAAAGAGATTCTCCTCCATCCCCACCATGAAGACGTTGGGGAATTCAAGGCCCTTGGCGCTGTGCAGCGTCATCATCGTCACCGCGCCGCCGTCCTCGGTCATGCCGTCCAGATCGGAGACCAGCGCGACGTTTTCAAGGTAATCCTGAAGCGTCGCGCTCTCTGCCTTCTCCTCAAATTCCTGCACCGCGCCGACAAATTCGCGGATGTTCTCCACGCGTGAGCGCGCCTCGTCGCTGTCCTCCTTGGCATATTGGCTTTCCAGGCCCACAGTATCGATGACGTACTGCACCAGCTCGGTCAGCTTCATCGTCTCCGCCATCATCGTCAGGCTCATCATCAGCTCGCTGAATTTCTCCACGCTCCTGCGGCCGCGGCTGCCGATCGTCTCCGGAATATCCATGCAGGCGGTCAGCAGGGGCATGCCCTCCTGCGCCGCATAGCGCGCCAGCTCCGTTACCGTCGTATCGCCGATGGCGCGCTTGGGCACGTTGATGATTCGCCGCACGGAGATATCGTCCGCCGGGTTGATCATCACGCGCAGATACGCGAGGATATCCTTGACCTCCTTGCGGTCATAGAATCGCAGGCCGCCGTACATGCGGTACTTGATGCCGCTTTGCACAAACGCCTCCTCCACCACGCGGGACTGCGCGTTCGTGCGGTAGAGCACGGCGAAGCGGGAGGCATCCTCCCCCCGCGCGCTCAGCTCGCGGATCGTCTGGCAGACCCAGGCGGCCTCCTCGCGCTCGTCGCCCGCGCGGTAAAGGCGGATCATCTCGCCCGGCCCCTCCTGCGTCCAGAGGGCCTTGTCCTTGCGGTTCTCGTTGCGGGCGATCACCTGATTTGCCGCATCGAGAATATTCGAGGTGGAACGATAGTTTTGCTCGAGCTTGATGACCGTCGCGTCCGGGAAGTCCTTTTCAAAGTCGAGAATATTGCGGATATCCGCGCCGCGCCAGCCGTAGATCGACTGATCGTCGTCACCCACGACGCAGAGATTGCGGCTCTTATCCGCCAGCAGGCGCACAAGCATATACTGCGCGTAGTTCGTATCCTGATATTCATCCACGTGGATATAGCGCAGCCTGCGCTGATAGGCCTCCAGCACGGGCGGATGAAGCGTGAACAGCTCCAGCGTCTTCACAATCAGATCGTCAAAATCGAGCGCGTTTGAGCTTTTCAGTTTTTCCTCATAGGCGTGATAGACATCGTAGATCATCTGGCTGCGATAATCCCGGTCGCTCTGGGAAAACCACTCCTGCGGGCCGAGCAGCTTGTTTTTCGCATCCGAAATCTTCGCCTTGATCTCCCGCGGCGGCAGGAACTTTTCATCGATGTTCAGCCGCTTCAAAATCTCCTTGAGCGCGCTCATCTGGTCGTCGTCGTCATAGATGGTGAACGAGCGCGTATAGCCCAGCTTCTCGATATCCCGGCGCAGGATCTTCGCGCAGCCCGCATGGAATGTGGATACCCACACATCCGCCGCCGATGCGCCCGCCAGCCGCTCAATGCGCTCGCGCATCTCCGAAGCGGCCTTGTTGGTAAAGGTGATCGCCATGATCGCCCACGGAGGCACGCCGTGCTCCAGCAGATTGGCCACGCGGTATGTCAGCGCGCGCGTCTTGCCGGAGCCTGCGCCCGCCAGCACCAAAAGCGGCCCCTCAAGCGTTTCCGCTGCGAGCCGCTGTTCTGTGTTCAGGTCGTCTAAATTCATCGCTTGTCCCTCATGTCATCCTCGGTTAAAAATCAGTCCGCATCCGGCGCCTTTTTCGTATCCAGCTTGGCAAGCACGCTTTGATAGCCGCCGGCCCCATAGGTGAGGCAGCGGTTCACGCGGCTGATGGTGGCCGTACTCGCGCCAGTGCGCTCGGCAATATCCTGATACGTCACCTTCTCCTTGAGCAGCCGGGCGACGGCCAGCCGCTGCGCGACGGCCTGCAATTCATGGATGGTGAAGATATCCTCGAAAAAATGATACGCCTCGTCCCTGCTGTCAAGGGTCAGCATCGCCTGCACCAGATCGTCGATCTGCTCGTTTTGGATTCTCTCGTCCAGCATATGTACCTCCAAGACGCACTCGCTGTGCCAATTTCCATGATTATACCACAAACCGCCCGAGAAAAAAAGGGCGGCAGCCTCAACTGCCGCCGCCTTTTTGCGTTATTCCTCCGGTTCGCCATCCGTCCAAGGGTCCTCATCACTGCGGAGCCGCGGCATCGCTGCGAAAGGCAGGCGCGCTGTGCACCACCGGTTCCGCCGCGCGCTCATCGGTGAGCAGCTCAAGATGGCCCACGGACACCTCATACGCCGTCTTCTCCACCACCGTGCCGTCCGGCATCTGCTTCTGATACGCGCGGGACTGCAGCCTGCCGGTCAGCGTGATCTTGTCGCCGACGGACAGCTTCGCCGCAAAGCGCGCGCTGCGTCCCCAGGTGATGCACGGAATATAATCGCTCTTGCCGTAAGCCCTGTTCACCGCCAGCATCATGTCCGCGATTTCGCGGCCAAAGGGCGTGGTGCGATAGGCAGGCGCCTTGCACAGCGTGCCGGTCAGCTGAATCTGATTGGGATTCTCCCGCTCGTCCGGCTCCACAATCTTCTGAGCAAACGCCGTGATCAGCAGCCGGCCCGCGCCCTCGATGATCTTGTTATAGGAGCGCACTTGGCCCTCGATGGCCAGCGTATCGCCGTCCGCAAGCATCGCGCCGTCCAGCAAGCGCTCGGAAAGCGTGATCGGCAGCTGATCCTGCGCGCCGGACAGACGCGGTACGCCGAGCGTCAGATAGTAGAATTTCTCGCCAAAGGCTTCGTGTCCGATCACGGGCGTGCCGATGACTTTGCCGCTCAGGTGCAGTGTGTTAATGACGTTTTCCATTGTACGTCCTCCTTAATTTTCTTGTCTGTTTCGGTTTAGGTTATGCCGGCGCGCCGGTAGCCTCAATCTGAGGCGCGGGAGTCGGTGTACACAAGTGCTGCTTACCGGTGTGATCGATCCACGTATCGCCCTCAAGCAGCAGCTGTGATACTGGGATTATCTTGTATCCTGCCTGCGTGTAATATTCAAGAATCTTCGGCAAAGCCTCCAGGATATACTTGGAGTCGTTGTGGAAGAGCACGATGTCGCCGGGATTCACGCTCTTTGTGCACTGGCGGATCATGTTGTCGGTTCCCAGGTTTTTCCAGTCGAGGGAATCCACGTTCCACTGCACGCATTCGTAGCCCTCCTCGCGGCTCACCCGCACCACAGCGTCGTTGTACTCGCCATACGGCGGACGAAACAGCGTCGTCGGGGTGCCGGTAATCGTGCGCACCAGCTCGCTGCACTTGCGCAGCTCCTCGCGAATCTGTGCCTCTGAAAGCTGAGACATGTGCGGATGTGTCGAGGAATGGTTGCCGACCTCGTGTCCCCTTGCCACCAGCTCTGCCACCAGCTCCGGGTACTTCTCCGCCCAGAATCCCACCAGGAAGAACGTCGTCTTGACGTTGTACTGATCCAGTATATCCAATATACCCTCCGTATTTGCGCATCCCCACGCGGCGTCAAAGCTGATGGAGAGCACCTTCTCTTCTGTATCGACATTATACACCGGCAGCTCGCGCGTCGCTACCGCCGCCATCAGCGTCGTGCCGTCCCGCATGGACACATAAGCCATGGACACCACGGCGAGCCCAAGCACCAGCACAAGCCGCTTGACAGCCAGCGAATCGAGGCGCTTTTTGTTCATCTGCATCGCCTCCACTTTTAACCTCGAAAAGTTTATATGTGAACGGCGCTGCTTTTAGAACTCATCCAATAGACGAAGGAAACGCGCGTTTTCTTGCATGTCTGGAAATGTTTCACATTTTCGCCTTAATTGGCCGGGTCAGTTCACAA